>JBHJIY010000137.1:0-14003 GCA_050042985.1 Phormidesmis sp.
TTGTCGAAGGCATTAACAACAAGCTGAAGCTGATTAAGCGCTCGGGCTATGGCTTCAGAAACTTCGAGCGCTTTCGACTCCGATGCCTCATCTGTTGGCATTTTCCTACAGCCACTGCATAGTCAATCCCGTAGAGCCAAAAAGTGAGAGTTCTGATGATTATGTCGGCATCGCTTTTTAAGAATTAAGTAGGAATAATTCTCATTACTATCTTTTCAGTAGCATGGACAGACATTAAGTCCTAAATCGCATGTTGCTTGATTTGGCAAATTGATTTGGCGAGCTGGTCTGCCCTATGAAAATTGAAATCCCTCACAGCAACTATCCGCAGGTAATCGCCGAGTTTCGCCAAAAGAACTGGGTTTCATCGCATAAAAATGACGTTGGTGTACAGACAGATTGGAACACGCCTTTTATGGTGGGCCGCAGCTGTTTTTTTGATCTCTCACCCGACCTTAAAATTTATGACTGGCAGCAAACTCTTCTAGAAGACTTAGAAATTGTGGACTGCGGCGAGACCCTCCCGCCTGTGAGCTTGATTTTTCTGCGCCAGGGCCAGTTGCAGTGTGATTACCAAGATGCTGGCTATGTTCAAAATATCTGTGTCGAGACCGGGCAAAATTTACTGCTTTTTACAGGACTAGGTAAACAGGGCTGTTGGCGCTGCCCTCGAGCACTCCAAAACACAACCATAGAAGTCGCCATCGACGCGAATAGACTCATTGGCTATCTGGGCAATGATCCCGCGCCTGAGCTCAGCATGCTGTGGCAGCTACTCAATCAACAGTCTGAACAGCCTTATTTCCATACGGGCGTAACGACACCCGCGATGCAGATGGTGCTTCATCAGTATGCGCACTGCCCTTATAAGGGCGCTATGCGACGCATGTATTTAGAGAGTAAGGCCGTTGAGCTAGTGGCACTTAAGCTCTCTCAAATTCAGCAAATGGCCCAGGAAAGAGGGACCAAAATCAGCATTCACTCAGGGCAGCACTCCGCTTTTGGAGGGGCTACGCCATTGCTCACCTCTACAGGCTTGAGAGTAAAGAACGTTAATGCTAACCAACTGAAATCTAGAGGCCTAAAATCTAGAGGCTTGAAATCTAAAGATCTTGAGCGGGTTCATGAGGCCAGAGAGATTTTGATTGAAAATATTGCCAATCCACCTTCTTTGCAGCAGCTGGCAGAGCAGGTTGGCATTGGTGACTATAAATTAAAGCGAGACTTTCGGCAGACCTTTGGGACGACAGTGTTTGGATATTTGCGATCGCACCGATTAGAATGCGCCCGCCAACTCCTTACGGCTAGGCAAATGAATGTTTCTGAAGCAGCTGAGTTTGTTGGCTACAGAAGCTTGAGCAAGTTTACCGCCGCCTTTAAACGTCAGTTTGGTATTTTGCCGAGCGTCTGTTTTGGCAAAAGAAAAAATGCCTGATGAAATAGGCCTAATGAAACACGCACCTGAAAAAACGCGCCTGAAAAACGCCGTTATGGACTAAAAAAACGCCGCCTGGGTTGTAGTCATTCGCTGAGTGCTTTTCTATGATTCAAACATTGGAATTCAAGCATCAGAAACTTCTTGAGAATAGCTATGGTCGCTTTAGATGACAGTCGTTGGCCCCTAGTGTCAGTTCACTTTCAAGGGAATGGTACGCCAGAAGAAATGGCCCACTTTTACCGCTGTTTTGAGGCATGGCTGTCTCGGCAAGAGCCTTTTGCGCTGGTCATGCGGCGCGACAATGCGGACGCAGCAGAAGCGCAAGGGAAAAAATCTCCAGCGGTAAAGCAAATGAGGAAAGACGGCATCGCTTGGACGAAAGCACATAGGGCCGAAATTTCTCAATACTGTGCGGGGATTGCGATCGTCCCTGATTCAGCGAAGCTGATGGCGCTGTGGGGGCCGATAGTCGCTAGAGTGACGCAAAAGATGTACGGTTGCCCTGGTAAAGTCTTTCTTTCATTGGAGAAGGCAAATGCCTGGGCGGGTAGGCAATTAAGCAGGCCGCGCAGGCTATCAGACAATCTTACAGACAACAGGATTGCAGAAAATAGAAGGGCAACAGGCCATAAAACAGGCCATAAAACAACAGATCCGACAAACAGATTAACCTCACGCCAGACCCAGCCCACGAAAAATCAATCTATTAATCGGCTAATCTGGCGACGAAAAGCACTTTTGGCGCTGTCAGCGGTGCTAGCTGCAAGCGGCGCTACGCTCGGGCTCGTGCCTTACTATTTGATTTATTTAGTCAGCCTCAGACTGTTCGATAGCGCAGCGTTAAATGTGCAGTATGTTGGGCAGCTTGCCTGGTGGGCCGTTGCCGCTGTCATTGGCAAAGCGCTCTGTATTGGATTCTCTATCAAGCTCTCTCACGTTGCGGCCTACAGCATTCTCTACGATTTGAGAATTGAGCTGGCCCGTAAGCTAGCTTGCCTGCCTTTGGGCTACTTTACGCAGCGCACCACAGGAGCGGTAAAAAAGATTATCCATGAGGATGTAGAACAGCTAGAACAAGGGCTTGCCCACATTATTCCAGATGTGGCGGCGGGCGTGACGGTGCCCCTACTGGCGGGCACTTTACTGATGCTAGTCGATTGGCGAATGACGCTAGCGACCCTAGCCAGCGGGGCGATCGCATTAGTCTTCTTTGGCTTTATGATGTCTCGCTTCGACATGAGTGCCTACAACGCCCTGCTCGCCAAAATGAACGGTGTTGTACTGCAATACATCAATGGCATGAAGGTGATTAAAGCCTTTACCCGCACCGATGTTTCCTTTGGCCAGCTGCAAGATGTGGTCGAAGAAATGCGGCAGGTGTATGTGAAAACAACCCGCACCTCTGCTTTGCCCATGGCCTTTATGCTCACGCTGATGCGTTCGGCAGCGGTTACCGTCGTTCCGGTCGGCATCCTGCTTTACCTCACTGGCGCTTTGAGCGTTCCGACCTTTGTGCTGTTTGTGGTTATGGGCATCGGCTTTAATCGGCCCATTATGGCGGTACTTTTTCATGGAATGACGGGCTTTTATCAGGTCAATGCGGCTTCTGAGCGCATTGCTGAAGTTTTTAATCAGCCCCCACTAGCTGAGCCGTCAGAGCCTCAGCAGCCCCAGGGCAATGATATTGCTTTCGAGACTGTCTCTTTTGGCTATGGCGAAACCTCTGTGCTTGATGGCATTAGCTTTGTTGCGCCTTCAGGTACTGTCACCGCGCTAGTGGGGCCCTCTGGCGCAGGTAAAAGTACCATCGCTAAGCTGATTCCTCGATTTTGGGATGTGGGCAGCGGCGCAATTTCTATCGGTGGCGTCAATGTCTACAATATTGCCACAGAGCTGCTGATGGCGCAGGTGTCGTTTGTTTTTCAAGATGTGTTTTTGTTTAACGATACGATTATTGAAAATATTCGCATGGGCAAGCCGGGGGCTACCCACGCAGAAGTGGTCGCTGCGGCGAAAGCGGCCCGCTGCCATGAGTTTATTGAAGCGCTGCCCCAAGGGTATGAGACACCAGCAGGTGAAAACGGCGTGAGTCTTAGCGGTGGGCAGCGGCAGCGACTTTCAATTGCACGGGCACTGCTAAAGAATGCACCGATTGTAGTGCTCGATGAAGCAACGGCCTATATCGATCCAGAAAATGAGGCACTGGTACAGCAGGCGATCGCAGCCCTTTTAACCAGCGACTTAAGCGGCGAACCAGCAGGCAACAACAAAACACTGATTGTCGTCGCCCACCGGCTCTCGACCATCACAGAAGCAGATCAGATTTTAGTGCTAGATCAAGGGCGCATGATTGCCCGAGGCACCCACAGCGTACTCCTAGAAACGTGCAGTCTCTACCAAGAACAGTGGCAGGCCCATATCACCGCCCAGACGTGGCAGTTTGATAAAGACCGGCCAACTAAACATACACAAGCGCTGGTCAGTTTAGTAGAACATCCAACAACCCCGGCAGAAACCCTAGATCGCCCGCTTGAGAATCCCTATCGAAAGCTCAGTGAAACCGACTCAGCCTGGACGATGGTGCGTAAGCTCATTCCTGCCAATGCAGAGCACTATCTCTGGCGAACGGTGCGCTGGCGCTGGCTAGAGGGTATGGCATTAGGCATGACTAGCTACATGGTGTACTTGGTACTGGTCGCCCTTTTCCAAGCGGAGGCCAATGGTCTGGCCAGCGTTGAGTCAGGCCAAGTATCAAGTCAACTGTCGAGCCAACTATCGGGTCAACTATGGGGATATGCCACCGCGATTGTGGGGCTGTGCCTAGCTCAAATTATCTGTGGCTATAAGGCCAATACTCAGGCCTACGCACTGACTATTGCAGTCCAAACCAAGCTGCGGCTATACCTTGCCGAATACGTCAGACGGCTGCCGTTAGGATTTTTCACTCAGCGGGCAGCGGGTACGGTAGATGCTCTCTTTACCACCAACATTATGTATCTGGAGCCGCACCATATTTTAGAGAGTTTGATCAGCGCGGTTGTGACGCCGCTGGTAATCTTTTTAGTCATGCTGGTTTTAGACTGGCGACTGGCCCTGGTGTTGGCTTCTAGCGTACCGTTTGCGCTGCTAGCGCTACGCTATGGCGATGTTGTGTTTGCGCGGGTATGGCGCTTGCAGGCAGCGGCGCGAGTGGCGGCCAATGCTCGCATGGTGGAATATATTCAAGGGATTGCTGTAATTCGAGCGTTTAATCTGTCGGGCGAGCGATTGGGGCAGTTTCGAGCGAGCCTAAGCCAATATCGGCAAACCAGTCTGAAAACAGCTACGGAGCTAACCCCTGCATTAATCGCCTTTTTAGGAGTCCTAGAGCTAGGGTTTGCCGCTCTTTTGGTGGTTGGCAGCACGCTGTTTGTTCAGGGGACATTAAGCGGCGATCGCTTTCTCTTTTTTATGGTGCTAGGGCTGGCTTTTTATCTACCGATCATCGGTATGGCGGAGATGATGGAGTTTTATCGCCTCATGCAAAACTGCGTCCGCAACCTCAACGAGTTTTTAAAGTCGCCGCTACTGCCTGCAACGCCCACACCGCAACAGCCCAACAGCACCCAAATTGAGTTTAAGGACGTTAGCTTTGGTTATGGTCGTCAGCCAGAAAGCCGTCAGCCAGAGATGGGCAACGCTGCCCATGAAACTGTGCTCGATGAGGTAAGCTTTACCATTCCGCCGCGCTCGGTGACAGCGCTGGTAGGGCCAAGCGGCTCAGGAAAAACAACCATCACTAACCTGATTGCCCGCTTTTGGGATGTGGATAAAGGAGAAATTTTGTTAGGTGGGGTTGATATTCGACAGCTAGATACCAACACCTTGCTCTCACAAATGACAATGGTTTTTCAAGAGGTGTATCTATTTAACGACACCGTATTCAACAACATTCGATTTGGGAAAGAGGGTGCGAGTGAAGCTGAAATAATGGCTGCGGCAAAGGCCACACAGTGCCACGGTTTTATTACCCAACTGCCCCAGGGCTATCAAACGATGGTTGGAGAGGGCGGCGCAACGCTTTCTGGAGGAGAAAAGCAGCGAATTTCCATTGCCCGTGCCATTCTTAAAGATGCACCGATTGTACTGTTAGATGAAGCTACAGCTTCAATCGATCCTGAAAATGAGCGCCTAATTCAGCACGCAATTCAAGCACTCAGCGCCCAAAAAACGCTGATTATCATTGCTCACAGACTCACCACTATTGCCGCTGCCGATCAAATCTTGGTGCTAGATCAAGGCCGATTGGTGGCCCAAGGCACGCATCAATCATTGATGGCACAAGCCGGGGTGTATGCGAGGTTGTGGGATGTAAAGTCGCGATCGCAAGGATGGAAACTGACCGCCTAACTAATCGTCTACAAACTCTTTTACTAGCTATGGGCATAGCCATCGAAGGGAACTTGCCATGATTGTTACTTTATCGTCATCTCTCCGGCTCGTGCCGGTTTGAATAAAATCTCTTAGCACCGGCTGTTTAACAAGTTAGTGACGTACTCTACTCGATCAGGTCTAGCCTGTATTGTGTAAGCTTCCATCTCTAGTGTGCGGCGCAGCCCTGTGTAGCGTGTGTATAAGCGATAGGCTCCAGCATAGGGCGTTAACCCTAGATTAAGAGGCATGAGATTTTCCTCCACGCCGTTACTCATAGCATTACAGAGCTGAGCGGCATGAACAGCTTCATGAACTATCGTCGGTACAGCAATTTCTAAATCGAAAACCACAGGATTAATCCAAATCGTGCGGGTTGAGGCCTGCAACAACCCATAGCTGCCCCGTCGCGGTGGCAAAGCTAGCGTGACAGTAAAGCCATAGTTTTCCAGGGTTTGTTGTAGCTGAGAAAACTCAGGTGAGTAAGCTTGAGCCAAGGCCGGGCGAGGAAGTAAAAACCCTCCACTAATCAGCAAATGACAGGCTAACCGAGTGACGAAGCTCAGTGCATTGTGATGACTTGCTGAGTACTTTGCTGTGTTAAGTGCCGTATTAGATGCCGTGGTAAATGGTGTGCTCATTTGAGATAGGTCTGGAGTAATTTTTTATCTTCACTGTTTACTTCGCCTAGCAGCCAGAGTAACACTACAATTGCGATCGCACCCACAAACAGCTTCAACAACACCCACAGCCCAGGTGTACTCCAATATTGAGCGATCACACCCGCCACAAAACCCACCAAACAACACCGCACCAAAGTCATCCCCGCAGGCAACACGCGCCACCTTGCATACACCGCAACAACACCCGCCAGTGAACCGCCAGTGGCCACAAGTAAGGTGGCAAGTGAAGCGCCAACCGCACCCAAAGAAGGAACCAACAGCCAGTGGGCTACCATAGCCACTAGCGGCATCGGTACGGTAAGTATCGCGGTCCAAATAGGCCTATCAGAAGCGACCAAAATCGCACTGGTGACAGCAATCATCACAGTGCCAATCGTGGAAAAAATTAGGAGCCCAAACAAGGTCGCCGCAGGTATGAACGGCGCTCCGAATAACATAGGCACTAGCTCTCTTGCAGTACTTGCCAGTAAAGCAGCGAAGGGAATGTGCAGTAAAACAACTCGCATCGCTGAGCGACTGAGCGATCGCACTTTTGTAATCTCTTTCTGGCCGAGTAACTGACTCACCGTCGCAATCAGCACGGGTGCCAAAGCCGGACTCATGACTCCGCCAAACAGCGCCAGGTTTTGAGCCACCGCATAGAGACCCGCTTGCTCAGCTGTGCCGCCCAACGCTTTTAGCGCAATCAGGTCTAGCTTAGCGAACAGACGGGTAGATAGCGCCGCCAGAAAAAGCGGTACGGCATAGCCTGCCAGCGCTTTTAGCGGAAAAGTAGACGGTGCCAAAAGAGAGGGTTGAATATAGAGACGACAGACCAGGACATCTGCAAGCATGGCAGCCAGACTCCCTAAAATAGCGCCCATGAGCGAAAAGCCCAGGCTGACAAATCCAACGATAAATAGCAGCCGAGCAATCCAACGAACGGCAGTAGCAAAAGCCCTGGGGCCAAATCTGCCGAGCCCTGCCAAAATGTTTTGGTGCGCTTGGGCCAGGTTAACCAGCGGAATTTCTAGAGCAAAGAGCCGGAGTAAGGGAGTCAGGGTCGGTTCGTGCAGCAGGGTGGCGATAGTAGGCGCAGCTAGGATGACAATGAGAGCCGCCAGCAGGCCGCAGCCGAGCTGTGCTCTTAGAACAGACGTTGCGATGGCAAAGCCCTTCCAAGGGAAGATCGCAGTCGCATTATCTTCTGCCTCGCTAACAAACTTAATCGTCGTGCGAGAGAAAACAGAATTGAGCCCCCACTCAATCCAAGTGACTAATGTCGCCGCTAGCGCAAACAGGCCGTACCCTTCTGTCCCTAGCTGCCGGGTTAAGAACGTGAGCGTGATAAACCCAGTCGGCAAGATCAAAGCTTCCGCCAGCGTAATCCAAGCAGTGCCGCCGAGTAGACGAGACTTAAGGTTTGACTGAAGATCTGGCCTGAGATCTGGCTGAGGATCTGTTGTTTTAGAGCTTGAGGGTGGAGGACTCACAGAAGTTAAACAGATTGAGGGCTAAAATGGCCCGTCTTTCGATCAATCTTAAGCCATAGACCTTTGATGAACCCTGAGATAAAGGCCTGCAATCGAGCGCTCTTTTGAGTATCGGGTCCTAAGCTATCGGCCACGCGCGAGCTGCCAAAAGCCCAGCGCCAGGCCAGGAGCACGAGGGTCAAAAATGTACTGAACGGGTACAGTCTTAAATGCTTTCCATACATTGCACCTGTGCCATACCAGTAGCGGCCAATTAACGCCACACCTTCTTCCCAGGTCCGAAAGCCATTGTGAACCACCGACACACTCGGCGTTTCACAAATCTGATAGCCCTTGTTAAGCGCATGAATGGCCAAGTCTCCTTCAGAAGAAGATTTGAGTAAACCACCCACCCCCAGGGCTTCGTCAAATCCACCAAATGTCAGCCATACTTGCTTACGCATAGCCATGCAAGCGCCTAATCCGTCTACTTGAGGCTTCTCTAGCGGATTAGAAACAATTTTTAACTGGTCGCGACAGTAAGTAGGAATGAATCCAGTGGCCGGATCGTGATGGACGGGTAAAACATTGCCGAACAAAATAGTGACTTTTGAGTAAGTTATGAAAGTAGACACAATGGCTTCTATCCAGTCAGAAGAGACGACACAGTCATCGTCTGTGATGGCAATCAGCTCGCCTTTGGCCGCAGCGATCGCAATATTTCTCGCCCTCGCCATACCAACACTCTTACTCAGCTGATAGATTACCCTTGGTTCGTCTACGTACTGTTGCATGGCGAGCTGGCAGCTATCATCACGACTTTGATCGACCACTCGAATCTCAAAGGCGCAATAGTGATTCGAGAGTAGGCTATCGATGGTTTGCGTGATGCGATCGCCTCGATTTCTCGTTGCGACCACAACAGAAACAAACGGATGAGTGACTAACATAGATGAGTAGGCGCTAAACAAAAAAGAACGCGAGAGCCTATGAAAATAAGCCGACGAAAATAAATCTAGGAAAATAAACCCTGTTGAAGATCTTGATTGAGTCGAGACAAACACTCTTCTAACCGGTTAACGAGCGTTTCTAGTACGTTTTCACGGCTGAGATAGGGCGTTACTTGGCTCAATGCTAGCAATTGCTCGCTAAGATGATCTAACTGTTCTATAGAAACGGGTTGTGGAAAGAATTTCCAGGTAATCATCGTCATGTTATCTAGCATACTTTTGATAGAGGCCTGGCCCTGAAGATATAAACGCATTGAGTACAGGTGGTCCTGGTACGAGAGCGGTTTTGCAGCTCGAATGATCTGAGGATGGTAGGGTTGCCCAATCGAAGCGCACCAGTCTTGCCATTTGAAAGGTAAAATTCTCGGATTTGTTCGCACAGGAATCCACGGCACCCTCATCGTATCGGCTAAAATGGCACCATGCATTGCTTCGCTAATCAGCAGCTCACTCCGTGAGATATCTGCGATCACGTCCGCTACGCTACCAGCCGGATCGATGTAGTGAATTCCTGTCTGCTTACAGATTTCTTGAAACAGCTGAGGATTCCCATGCCGAAAGTGTGGCATGTAGGAAACCTGGTGTATGCGCTCGGTCGTGGGTACCACCGAAAAATATCTCTTTAACAGCGCTGCCCCGTCTGTGATAGCAGTGCTAGCTGGAAGCTTTAGCCGCCCAGCACTCAACGGACCTCGAACACAATAGATACGCCAGTTTGGCTGTGTTTGTAATCGTAGGCGGCTGCCATAGCCCGCGCCTGTACTAAAGAAGATGACATTTTTGGCTGCGTTAATCCACTGCGGAAGCGCATCGTTTAGCATTGTGCCAATGCCGACAAAAACATTCTGGCGACAGTCGTCAAACCAGGGAACAAGACGCGGCCATAGCCAGGGATTGATTTCGTCTCCAAAGTTGCGAGAAGGCGTGTCTGTTTTGTAGTAAAAAAGTTTCATCTGAACCGTTCCTCCTCACTGCTTATTCTGACTAGTCATACTGACCGTGCAACACCTGCCAGAAACAGCTTCTGCCAAAAACGTTGTCAGCTCATCAGACGAAAATAGGAAACCTGCTCGGTTTAAGTCGTCAGTATTTTCTAGCTTTTGCGATGAGGGTTGATACAGCGCTAAACCGGTCTTTTGATCAGCAGCAGTGAGCACCTCAAGATAGGCTTTGTACTCATAGCTATTGCGCCAGTGGTTCTCTGCGGCGACTGCCTTGAGCGTAGAAGCATAAAAGTCTTCTGTAAACTTATAGTGCAAAAATACACAGGAAAAGTCCGCCAAGTTAGAGCGCTTCAGCAGGTGAGAAGAAACTAAGCGAGTGCTTTTACGCCCAAAGAACATAGTCTCTTTCGTTAAAAAACAATCGCGGTTAAAGGTTGTTTTACGAATGCCGCCGTAAAAAAAGCGATGCGCTGGATGGACGCGAGGTTGGAACCAGCGAACATATCTTCTGCGGTCGAGATCCTTCAAATCGTAATAGCAAAAAACAGACTTTAGTTGTCTCAAAGTCCATCGCTTGTTTGTTATCTGCTTATTTTCCTGATTGGGGTCCCTGAGCGAAAGTTCTGATTTAGAAAACATATCTAGCATCTGAATACAGACCGTATCGTAATCACGGCTGTTCAGATATGTGAGAATATTCTCTAGCGGCGTATTGTGGGGTAGATGAAGGAATTCGTCGATATCGGCAACAACGCACCATTGGCCTCTGCCAAAGGTTTGAATAAGATAGTTTTTGAAGAGAATGTAGTAACGGCTAAACGGCTTATTAGAGGAAACTAGAGTCGTTTCTTTGTAAGAGCTAATAATCGTACGGGTGCCATCAGTAGAGCCGTTGTCCAAAAAAAAGATATGCCTAAATCCTAAACTTAGATAATGCTCAATAAATGCCTGCACCAGGCTTTCACCGTCTCTCACCACACAGAGTACGACGGCTTCAGTCCTCGTGGTAGGAACTTCAAGCGGTCCGTGTAAGTGCCGCGCAGACCGTTTTAGTGAAGATAAACGAAGCTTATTAATGGGGGTAAGCAACATTCGGAGCAGCATTAAACAGAGGCGCTCACAGCTGTTTCCGGACTGGATTGGAGCATTTCTTTCTGTGAAGAAGCTTCTTGAGATAGGGACTGCTGACGCTTGTTTTGCTCTGGTTTGTTTGGCTGGGACCTATTTTGCTTGGGCAAAAGCTTGACTGGGCTTGCCTGCATGCGCTGCTGTAGCAAAGTCTGAAATTGTTCATTCAGTAACCGCTGTCGCGTAGCGGTGTCTAGCTGAGCGGAAATTCTTTTCTCAAACCGGACGATAACGAACCAGTCTCCAATCTTAGTGGGTGACCACAGCTGATTTTCTTCGCTGACTTGCAGCATTTTTGCCAGTGTAGGATGCGGTACTTTGAGTTCTACAGGGCCAACTAGCCCACCGGTTTGTGCTTCTTTACCTTCAGAATATTGTTTGGCGAGGCTAGCAAAGCTAACGCCGTCATCACAGAGACGAAAGTACAGCTCTTGTGCAAGGTCAGCACTTTTCACCCGAATCATGGAATAAACGACTCGATCGAGCTGGTCTTTCTGCTGTAAGAAGAATGTTTGTAGGCGATCGCCCCATTTTTCTTCTTTAAACTGAGCCAGCTTTGCTTCACGCAGCGCTTCAGCCTGCATTTGTTCGGCGCTCAGGTGCTCTTGCTTACACCAGGTCTGTTTGAGCTCTTCGGTCCCAAGCTTTCTTCTTTGGCAGTAGGCTTCGAGTGCAAGGGCCGGATCGAAGGAAACATCTTCGATCAAATCGTCTACGGTCGACTCTTGAACAAATCTTTCCAACAGCCGGTACTGGAGCATTTTCCGTACCAGCGTGGGCGTATCAATTGACTTTGAGCCAATTTGTATTGCAGCATCCATTACAGTATCCGTAGTAGACAACAGGGAGTAGTGAGATCGTTCTTTGCGCCACACCTAAGTAAATTGCACTTGAATAAATACTACAGGGTGATTTTACTTATTGGCAATTGTTTTCAATAGATGCTGATTTTTCTTTTAACGTTTCCGAATCGTTAAATCGGCTTTTATGCCTGATGATGACGTCAAAAAAGCATTCAAAGAACACATTAGACAAGAGAGTACGGCGAAGCGATCGCTCTCTATGCCATACATGACCTGCATTGCATGCTCAAAGAAAAGCACATTGAGCAACTCGTTGGTTCTTGCGCTGTGAATGACATTGCTGTGAATGACATTATTAATGCACCTCGACGCGAATTTGCAACGTTTGCAATTTTACACATTCATAATTTCTTAGAATTGCAATTTTACACATTCATAATTTCTTAAAATAAGTATTTCTACTGGCAATAAGTATCAACAATCATTGATAGTAGAATCCAGCACATTTGTACCTCTGTCTGTAACGACTTTGCATCCCAAAAGTTGCATGTATGCCTTTCTAGAGGGTGCTTTCGCTACTTTTAGAGAGAAAGTATAAAAAAGCACAGCTTCTCTCCTGTCAGCAGCTTATCTTTCTAGATTGCTGACTAAATTTCTAATATTGCTAGTACCTACGAACACTTTAGGTGTCCTTAATACTTCCCGAATAAATAAGTGGTGTTACACTGTCGTCAAGCTATTGCGACTTAGTCTCAATACTGAAAAACTTTGCCAAGATTTGGCTTACAAGCATAGAGCCCAAGCATAGAGTCTATTTCTACTTCCAGTCAGCTGCGGGTAGGAAGTAGGGTTGTTTCGGCAAACGGCTTATTGCTGTAGGTGAAAGCTGGCGCAAAGATCTAGGTGCATCCGAAATAGTCCCATCTGTGGATATTTCATTGCTATTGGCTGAACGGCATCGGTTCGGTCTCTTTCATTAATTAAGTAAACCAAACAGGGTATTTTCAATGCTTCTGACTTCATCTACGCTAACCACGAAGGTTTCTAGCATAGACAAAAGCAGGGCGTTTGTAGTTCTAGACTCAGGTATCGATAACCTACCGCTTCTAGTCTCTCATCTGTCACATGCAGACGTTCTTGTTCTCGATTCAAGCCAAGATGGTATTGAGCAAATCACCGCTGCCCTCGCAGCACGTCAATCTGTTTCTAGCTTGCATATCGTTTCTCACGGTATGCCCGGACAGCTACTGCTGGGCAATAGCAAACTCGGATTCAACAGCCTAGAGTATTACACAGATCAGCTAATGTCTTGGGCAGATAAGCTCAAAGGAAAAGACGTTTTGCTCTATGGCTGCCAGGTAGCAAAAGGTGCGATGGGACACTTGTTCTTGCAGCAGCTTCATCAGCTTACAGGCGCTAATATAGCTGCTTCAACAACGTCTGTTGGTCGAGTAACAGGTCGTACAGACTGGACACTCGATGCACACTTGGGCAATGTCAGCACGTCTGTTGTGTTTTCAGAAGAACTACAAGCGACTTACACCGGCCACTTTGATCCAGTCGTCGATTTTAGCGTTAGTACCGACACACTCATCGAAAGTGAAGGGACACCTTTCAGCTTTATCTTCGAGCTGAGCGAACCGCCTCCAGAAGGCGGTACCGTGGTGCGCTTCGAGGCAGATACACCTCAAGCAATCAACCAGTGGAACTTGTTTGCTCTCGGTTTTACTGGCTTAGCAGGGCAACCCGTCGATGTCTCGCCAAACTTAGATTTCTCTGCCTTTGAAGTCACCATCATTGAGCAAAGTGCAAGCATCGATGTGCCAGTCTTCAACGATTTCGTGGACGATAGCCCAGACCCATACACTTGGACAATTTCTCCAGTCTCAGGCGGAACGGTCGGGACCGATACTGCTTCGGTCACCATTTATGATGACCCCAGCGAAGTTCCAAATAATCCACCAGAGCCAGAGCCAGAACCAGAACCTGAGCCAGAACCTGAACCGGAGCCAGAGCCAGAACCAGAACCTGAGCCGGAACCCGAGCAAGAACCCGAAACTAACCAAGCTCCTGAAGCCGACGATGAGCCGGAAGGCGACACAGCTGAAGACCAGGAACCGACCAATGACGTGTGCC
>JBHJIY010000138.1:0-8546 GCA_050042985.1 Phormidesmis sp.
CTTGAGGGTTTCCTTGCGCAATCGGCAAATGAAAATCGAAATTTAGCCCGTCAGCGTTCGCGATTCCCAAATTCAGATGGCAACTAGCGAACAAGGAACCGCTAAATTGCAGGGCATTCGCAAGGCCTCAAAAACATTTGACCAGCCGCTCCGCATTCCCGTCGTACTCAAAGCACCGCTAGCTGACATCCCTCAACCTGAGCTGGATCCCTTCTTATCAGAGACGCTAGCGCCCACCGAAACATCGCCTACCTTTGTTGAACCTATTCCGACTCATCTCATACCTGAAGAAGCTGTTCTGCCTGACGCAATGCCAGAACAGCTTCTAGAAGAATATCCAGCGCGCGCACCTAATCCAGTGATGGAAGAGTCAGCCGCACTATACACAGTAGACGCATCATCAGTAGACCACTCACCTGTAGACCCCACACCTGTAGAACCCAGCTTACTAGAACCAAAACAGCTAGAGCGAGAACAAGCAAAACCGGAACAGCCAGAGCCGCAACAGACAAACTCAGACACTTCAAAGCTGCTACCTAACACGCCAGAGCCTGTGAGTTCAGAGTCCATTGACCTAAAGTTTGTCAGCACACAAACAGCGACACGAGAGATGATGCCGATTATTTCTAAAAATGCAGATAGCGTAGAACCCTACGAAGAACCACCTTTAGTAGGCCCTTCGTCAGCTGTGCCAAATGAGCTGGCCTCTGCTCAAAATCAATAATTTATCTTGCCTATTTTGTGCGTGTATACACTGTCTAAGCCGTATTTTTATTTACTTTGATTTAATCAAGTGCTGAGACCAATCGCTGTAACCGCCACAGTCTAGAGCAAGCGATACGTTTATTTTCATAAATTGAAAGGTGCCAACATTTGCAAGGTCTTCTCTGTATTTTTCTGTCATCTTTTTAGCCTGCGGTAGGTGCAAACGCTCCTTTTCTGGCACCGTTTGGTCATTTCTAATACCTTTCCTGAAAGAAATACCCAGGGTTTACTCTATCGAGCACATAAAAAAAGAAAAGAAATTGTAAGGGTGTCAGTCCCATTAGTGGCTAGACCCTGTTTTCGTCTTCAGTGCTATCTCTGATTATGAAATAGTGACTTCAGTATAAATTCTTCAGGATTGTGTGTACTGAAGTCAGTAGGTATGAACAGTAGGGTAAGCGTAAGATGAAAATCTACGCTCTCCTGCGCCGTCATTCATTAGAGATTATGAAAAAAATGGGTAGGGCAGGTAAGGCATTAAAGAACGTTCTCCAGCAGTATGGCATTAGCCAAAACCGGCTGGCTGTAACGATGGGCGTTGCACGTTCCACCGTGAATCAATGGGTGAATGAAGTGAGCGATCCGCTCGCTGACTCTATTCCAGATATCATCACCGCGCTAGAAACGTTAGAGCCCTCTGCCGCACAGATTTTCTTACAGCTCTACATAGAGCGCGACAGTAGCCTCCGCCAGTAACAGTAGCCTTCGCCAGTAAGCGTATTAGGGCAACCAAATGGGATGACGGCCTGCCACATTTAGCTCAGTGGGTACTAGTGGTGTAGGCTCTTCATTCAATCGCTCCTCAGGGGTACTGAACAACGGCAATAGCCACAGGCGATGGGTTGCACTCTGAGCTGCTGTTTGAGAGGCATCTTCGGTAGCTACGCTGGAATCGCTCATAAGGGTTTCATCAAATAAAATAGCCAATCCATCGGGAGAAACGCTCACCGTTGTTTCTGGCTGAGGCGGCATTTCTAGCAACCGCTGGATTTCGCCTGTCTCAACGTTAATAGCCGTTAGATAAGGGCTGAGCGTATAGGTTTCATTGAGCAGGTCTACAGGCTCATCACTAGCATTTTCATCAGCATCCGCTTCGGATGACAAATTATCACCGTTTTCGACGTCGGATACGACACTATCTTCTATACCGACCTCCGCATTACTGACTTCTGCATTACTGGCTTCATCTGCGTCCACAAGTTCCTCCACACTGCCATCTCTGAGTAGCTGATTGACCAAACAGTACAAAATCTCATTGCTGTCGTTGAACTGAGCACTGACGATAGCGCCGTCTGTTTGGAGCAAAAGTTTTTCATCGCCCCGATTTGAAACCCAGAACAGAGACTGGGTAAATCGATTTTCGGGATCGTCTTGATTGAAGTTGACTAGAGCAGCAGACGCACCATCGTCTGCAATATCTAACGTAAGACCATACTCGGGAAGAAAGTCCAGCAGGAGTGAGTCAGACTCAGCCGCGCTGACATCCGGGTCGAGGTCTATAACGGCGGTGCCTTTACCCTGCTGTAGCAGCAAGGAAACGCTATCTGGTGCGATTTGGAAATCGCCGCCGGGCTCGGTTTTTATTTTGCGCGGGGTCTGGCCTGGGCGAATGAGCCAGGGACCGTAGTTAGAAGGGTTGTTTTGCTCTACCCGCTGTACCACAATGCTTTCGCCGTTAGGTGCTAGGTCGAATTTGAGATTTTGAAAGTTGCGGTTGTCTAGCACGAGTTCAGTCAGTCCGGCTTCGACGGGCTCGCTCGTCTTCCAAAATTGCCAAGGTGCCGAAGTTTCCAGACTGGCCAATCCTGTCGTGACACTGTAAAGCTGAGCGCCTGCAATGCGATCGTCTGTAATGGACGAGTCCACAGCTGAAAACAGAATGCGATCGCGCTGCGGATAGGGCTGAAAAGCCAGCACCGTCTGGCCCGCTGGTGTCAAAATCGTTTTTTCCTTTTCACTCAGGTTGAAAATAACCAGCCGATCGGTTTCTTCGCCTTCGGCACCAATGTAGGCAAAAGCGCGATCGCGCGTATGAAATTCGCCGTCAAACGGTTCAAATCCATCTTGACCACTCAGTGCCTGCGCCGCTGACAGTGAAATCTCAAAGTTTTCACCGTAAGGAGCAGGCGCTTCTAAGGTGTAGGCCATTCGCCGACCTGCCCAGCTAATTTTGCCAGGCAGCGGTGGCTCAATCACCAGATTTTCCTCTACACTCCCTGGCTTCATTGGCTGGGTAAAGGTCAGCAAAAAAGCGACGTCGGTAGCCTTGATAGGTTCGTTTTGCCAGGAAAATGACCTCACCCGAGGCAGTGCCTGCGAACCCAGCAACAGCATGGCGACGATTATTAGCGACATCACACCCATCACAACTCTGGCTGCGCGGTCTAGGGGCTGGGACTTACGTCGTCTTTGTGAAGTCATAGGATTTGGAATGCTGTGATCTAGGCGCTCTAGTACTCGTAAGGATTTTTGGGTGCTTCGATGGTTTGGATTTCGGTGGGTGCGATCGCAATTTGCCTCTGGCCGTTTAGAGTCTCAGTAGCGACTCTACCGCTCACCGACAGCCAAGTATCTACTGGAAATTGCTGCACCGTACTATCCTCCGGCAGCTTTACAGGCAACCCTACTGGGTAAGCATCCGCCGCGCAGCAGGTCAGCACAAAGCGCGACAGCATTAAGTATCCGTCCGGCCAGCCCTCGGGGTAGATCACAAACCCTTCTACATCCACCGCTTCATCGGTGTAAGCATCAGGCTCTGGATAAACGTTTATGAGCCGAATCCAGTCAATGATTGTGCGGTCTTCTGGAGCTGCTGCCCGCGCAAACCGCTGTGGTTGCGCGCGTGTGAGCGTTAGGGTATCGGCGATGCCTCTTTGCGTAGCCGTTTGACTCGCAAAAGCTTGGGGCGTGTAAATCAGACCAAATACCGCCACCGTCAGCAGTATTGCGCTACTGAGGTTGCCAGGTAAAAGTGTGACGTGTCCTGAATTATCGGAAGATTTATCTGCATTTACACGACGCCGAGAGGCCTTACTTGATTGAAAAGCCTGCCACAGTCTGTAGGCCGCTAATGCCGCTAACACGATAGCCGCCGAGTTCGACAACCACGCATAGTTAGGATGCAGCAACAGCAGTAGCAAACCGCTAAACCAGTAGCGAAACAGCATGGCACTCCAGGCTCCTAGCGCTAGCACATCTAGCAAATCTCGCCAGGGTAAATGGAACCGAGCTTTGGGAGCTTTGGTTGAGCCAACAGGCTGCTTTCTGGGCGATCGCATAGTAAACCGTCTTCCTCTTTCCAAAAATGGTCTCGAATCTGGATCGCAAAACTGGCTTTCTACTTAGCCCAGATACAAATTAACTGCGAGTGCTGCGGCAAAGCTCATTAGCGATGCTAGCGCAAACAAATAAAATACAGCTCGACCTTTAAACACCGTCAGCAACAAACCAATATTTTTGAGGTCGATCATCGGCCCAAAAATCAAAAACGCCAAGAGCGAGCCACTGGTAAAAGTAGAGGCAAACGACAGCGCAAAAAACGAGTCTACCGTTGAGCAGATAGATACCACCGCCGCCAAAATCATCATGGCCAGGATAGACGACACCATGCCTTGGCCCAGGCCTAAAATCACTTCTCGAGGAATAGCTACTTGAACTGTGGCAGCGATCGCACTACCAAAGACCAGTACCGCCCCCAGCTCACGCAGCTCACGCACCACGTTTTCTATCATCAGCTGAAGCTTGCTTTTAGGCGATTGGGACACTATTGGATTAGCCACTAACCGCTGAGCCGCTGGTGTATCGAGCTGTAGCATTTCGTTGCCCGGCCCCTGCAAAAAAGTCCCGCCCTGCAATAAAACAGATTGCGCATTTGAAGTGGCCCCTTTGGATTTTTGCTTGATAGGAGTACGGTCCTGAAACCGACTGCGCGCCACTGTTTCTTGCAAAAAAGGCCCAATATCACTTTGAACACTGAAGACCCAGCCCACTGCCGTCGCAATCAGCAGCGTGCAGCCCACTCGCAAAAACACCATCTCTGGCTGCCCACGAAAGGCCACCCAGGTCGCCCAAAATACCACTGGATTCACAGTCGGCGCTGCCAGCAAAAAACCAACCGATACCGCCGTAGGCGCGCCCTGTACCAAGAGTCTGCGCGCTACCGGCACGTTGCCGCATTCGCACACCGGAAAAAACACCCCTAGCAAGCTGCCCACTAGCGCACCTGCAAAAGCATTCTTGGGTAGCGTACCAACGAGCCACCGCTCATCTACAAAAAACAGCAGCAAGCTAGAAAACGCCACACCAATCAGTAAAAAAGGAATGGCTTCCACCAGCAAGCTGAGAAATAGCGTCACCCCTGTATTGAGTTGAACCATCTTGTTGGAAGTAAGTAGTTAAGGCGAGTCTCTAACGTCTGTAAAACGCTCGTAAGTAGAGGCTACAACAGTCAACACTTAGTTGAGGCGTTGACCTGTGTAGCGAAAACGCCAAAGCATATTACTACAGCATGCTGACAAAACGCGTCAAAGCGACAGAGAGCAACTAATAGAACCGTATAATCACTTAGATTATTGGGGCAATAATTGGGGCAATAAACAGAGCCGTAAATTTTGTATGAACTTGATGAAGGGACTCATCTATCAAAATACTTGTCACAGAAGTAACAGTCACCACATCTGAATTTTTACTGCGCTGATGTTTCCGCTGAAGCACACATCTACATCGGCACCTGTGTCTCTCGGTCGGTCTTCATACGCACCGGTATAGCGAAAGCCACTCTCATCAATCGAAAACTCGGTGGGTAAAGGCTGCGTGCATCTTTCGCAGAAAACAATGGTTGGCTCTTCGTCTGATTCACTTTTGGCATTAGCTGTAGCCGCAGGCAAGTTCACATTCCAGAATTCGCCCGGCTTTAGCTCAGTTGCCATCAGCTGGTTTAGGACCTTCGTCGCTAGCCGAGCCGACCGCTCCCAATCAACAGGGATAGATCGATAGCGATATTGCGAAATGGCAATTGCCCGCTTTCGCAGCAGCGTAGCCTCCCGCACAGCTGCAACCGTCCCAGACACATACGTATCCGACCCCAAATTGCCTCCAGCATTAATGCCAGAAAGCACCCAGTCAGCATCTGGATACAGGTGACTAAGCGCTACTCGGCTACAGTCTGCGGGGGTGCCACCAATGGCATAGTCTGTTTTGCTGCGTTGGTCGATAGCGATCGCACCGCCTCTATTTATTTGATGGCTACAGCCCGACAGATGAGAATCTGGCGCGACAACCACCGACTTGCCTATCTCTGCTACGGCTGTACGCAATGCTTGAATGCCTGGCGCGTCAATCCCATCGTCATTAGTCAGAACAAGTAAACTCATGAGCGCCCCGCTGCATCGACAAATACATCTCCAGCAAATACTAAAGTCGCAGGCCCGGTCATGTAGACCCGGTTGTTGTCGGCCCATTCGATTTCCAAGTTTCCGCCCGGTAGCTCTACAGTTGCTTTGCGATCGCACTTCTCATTCAGCACAGTAGCCACCAGCAGCGCACAAGCGCCTGTCCCACAGGCCAACGTCGGCCCAGCCCCTCGCTCCCAAACTTTCATCTTCAGATAGTCAGAGCGAACCACTTCCACAAACTCAGTGTTGATTCGCGCTGGAAACGCCTCATGATTTTCGAATAATGGACCAATCTCTGTAAGCGGCACTGCTTCTACATCATCAACAAAGGTAATGCAGTGAGGATTGCCCATGCTTACACAAGTTACCTGCCAATCTTTTCCGTCAATGCTCAGCGTTTCATCAACAGCTTTACCCTCAGGAGCCCCTAGCGTGGTAGGAATTTCTTTCGCCGTCAGGATGGGCTCTCCCATGTCTACCGTGACCTGCCCATTTGGCTGTAACTCAGGGCGAATCATACCCGCGAGCGTATGGATGTTATAGGTATGGGGCAAGTTTGGCAGGTTACCGTCTTCAGCTTCTAAGCCCAAAATAAACTTTGCCAAGCATCGAATACCATTACCGCACATCTCTGGCTCAGACCCATCAGAGTTGTAAATGCGCATGGTGTAGTCTGCGCCTTCCGTGGCTGGCAGCACGAAAATTACGCCGTCGCCACCAATACCGAAATTGCGATCGCACACCGCCACCGCCTGCTCTGGCGTCACCATTGGCTTCGCGCTCTCCCGGTTGTCTATCAAAATAAAATCGTTACCCAGGCCGTGATACTTACTGAAAGGGAGGGTGGTCATAGCGCCAGAAGAATCTGTTTTGATTATTTGATTGATTGTTAGCAGTCCTCAGCATTCTATACTGCGCGCTCATACCCAATCTATAGATGCATTCTATTGTCGCTATCAATTTCGCTGACAACTTCCCTGTCAATTTCTTCGAGCGTTTCTAGCTGATGTCTCTTGTGTGTTCCTCGGGCAATCTACAGAAGTAACTGCTTCTTCCTGCAATTTCTATGAGCGCTACTCCCTTCGATACTGAGCTACCCAGCATTCGCCAAGTCCAGGCCATCATCCGAGACAAGAAGAACGTCGAAATTAAGCTCACCACGGGTGACACCTTGGCAGGGGCTGTGAGCTGGCAAGATGCGAATGCTATTTGTGTGAAAGATGACAGCGGCCAGAATACGATTCTGATGCGAGGTGCGATCGCCTACGTCAAAGCTGAAGCATAGATTGATGCACTTGCCGCTGGCCGGATTGCACTTGTTGGCCGCGAGTCGGCAGGGTTTCTCAATGGCAACACCATTGGCATCGATCATGGGCAGGGCGTTACTAGCGTGATGATTCACCTCTCTGGCTTCGCCGTCAACGAAGGTGACTTGGTTTAGCAGGGCGAGCTGATTGGCTACAGCTGATTGGCTATATAGGTGCTATGGGCTTTGCCACCGGGCCAAATCTTCACTGGGGACGGGTCGTCAACGGCGTCTCTGTCGACCCTGTGCCCTGGCGATATGACGACGTGGAGTAAGAAATTCTGATAGAGCCCTAGACAAGACTGTTCTGTCAATCTCAACAACGGGAACACTTGTGCATACCAAGATTCACTCTTTAGCGAATCGAGATCATAACAAGTTGTCGCTTTCTAAATTTTTCTAGCGGCCCTAAACATTAGCGGAATCACTAAACGGAGTTTTGTGCCAGCATGAGTAGCATCGAAAAAATAGTTGACCAGGCCCTGCAAGATGGTTACCTGACCCCTGCAATGGAAGCAGAAGTAGGGCGCATTTGTGACACTGCATCTGAGCTATCGATTGAAGAATACATGGCCCTCGACCGGCTCATGGGCTCTTTGCTAACAGGTGAGGTTGTTGCCGTGCCACGTAAACAGTTTATTAACGTAATGGAGGAGCTGGTGCTGACTGAGGCTATCTCTCAGGTAGCAGAAGTAGAAGCCAACAGCGAGAAAACCCTCGACTTGGGCGACGTCGCTGCTTACGCGCTCAACCGCCTTCCCCCCTTATATGCCACCACCGAAGAAGGTGCTAGCTATCAGCGCGAAAAAGCGCGTGCTGAGCTATCTGAACTCATCGCCCAGCAGGTGACTGAATCAGTCGGTCGTAGTCTCAACCAGCCTGAATTCTTCCCTGAGCGCAAAGAAATTCAGCGGGGCGAAGAAGGCGGCCTCTTGGGTCAGGTCAACAAGCTACTTAAGGACTATGCCCACGACTTTGAGCAGCAGCCTGCCGCAGCCTAGTACCGGTTGCCTAGTGCTGACAGCGTTCAGTGTAACTGGCCTGCTAGTAATGACAAATACTTAGTCATCTGGGATCGCATC
>JBHJIY010000139.1:0-13107 GCA_050042985.1 Phormidesmis sp.
TCTTCCCAGCAATCTACCGCAAGCAAATCGCCAATAGAGTCTTGCATCGTAAATTCAAAGGATTCTAGTTCAGACTTCCAGTGAGCCCACTTGTCGCCAAAAATGAAGGCGATTTTCCACAGGCTGTCGGAAGGCTGAATAGATTTGGTTTCGACAAGGGAGCGTACCTTGCGCTGAAAATCAGCCATGGGATGAACCACCACCGGCTCCTTGAGCTTCGGGGCAGCAGTTGATTGAGTTGTCATAAATTCTGATAGTTTGATTCTGTTGTTTGAATGCTTGGAGACAATCGAAAGACCACATTTGGCACAAAGCCAGATACACGTGGCTTAACTCACTAGTCTAGTAGACGTTACCAGCTCGCTGTTGAAACCTCATCAGGCAACTTCATCAGGTGAGTGGCTAACAAGTTATAGCGAATAAGCGTGTCGCAGCTACGCTCTGTTAATCTTTCGTAAAAGAACAGTAGAAAAAGCTCAGACCCTTATCGTCTATCTGTAGAGAGAAATGACTCGTCTACTGGGCTGCTTTCTCCTCTGCTTATTAATAGTAGCAGGTGTTATTTCATACGCACGAACTTTATAGGACGGTTTTCACGACCGACCACTGGCAGGATACTTGCCTAATCAAAGACGCACATCCATACGCTATTGCGCTACACTGAATCGCGTCAATATCGTGTCAATTGCCGTAACCGTCTCTTCTGCGGTCTGCCCTTGTATGGCTGCCGCTCTATTTATAGTATCTCTATGGCTTCTTCCCAATCAGGCTCCAACAATCCTCAGAATGACGTAGCGCTAGCAGAGAGCAAAGCAAAGCCCATCCAGCTCCTGAAAACTAGCGAATCTGAGAAACTGGAGCGTATTCGCCATACCTTTTCTCACGTTATGGCAATGGCCGTGCAGCGTTTGTTCCCAAAAGCGCAAGTAACCATTGGTCCTTCGATCGATTACGGCTTTTACTACGACTTTGACGCACCAGACACCTTTACCAACAAAGACCTCAAGTCCATCAAGAAAGAGATGATTAAAATCATCAAGAAAGGACTGCCGGTCATTCGAGAAGAAGTGAGCCGGGAAGAAGCTAAGGTCAGAATCGAAGCACTACAAGAACCCTACAAGCTAGAAATCTTAGAAGGATTACAAGAGCCTATTACGCTCTATCACCTAGGCGACCAGTGGTGGGACTTGTGCGCTGGTCCGCATATCGAAACGACAAAAGAGCTGCATCCTAAAGCTTTTGAACTAGAAAGCGTAGCAGGCGCTTACTGGCGCGGAGACGAAACAAAAGCACAGCTACAGCGAATCTATGGCACCGCATGGGAAACCCCTGAAGAGCTGAAAGAATATAAGCGGCGCAAAGAAGAAGCTAAACGCCGGGACCACCGTAAACTAGGCAAAGAGTTGGGTTTGTTCGTCTTTTCTGACGAAGTGGGCCCGGGACTACCTCTATGGACACCAAAGGGCACCGTACTGCGCTCCACCTTAGAAGATTTTCTCAAAGCTGAGCAGGTTGCTAGAGGATATCTACCCGTGGTCACGCCACATGTAGGCCGAGTTGACCTATTCAAAACTTCTGGACACTGGCAAAAGTATGCCGAAGACCTTTTCCCCATGATGGGAGAAAGCGAAGACGAAGGCTTTGTTCTGAAGGCAATGAACTGCCCCTTCCACATACAAATTTACAAGAGTCAGCTGCGCTCGTACAAAGAGCTACCCCTGCGCTTAGCAGAATTCGGTACGGTATATCGCTTTGAGCAATCGGGCGAGCTAGGCGGACTCACGCGTGTACGCGGCTTCACCCAAGACGACGCTCACCTATTTGTCACACCCGAGCAGCTAAACGACGAGTTTCTCAAAGTTGTTGATCTTATTCAGATCACACTGCGTGCTTTGAACATGGATCAATCTTTCCGTGCGCGACTCAGCTTCCGCGATCCAGAAAACAAGAGTAAATACATCGGCGATGATGAGGCCTGGGAAAAAGCCCAAGGCGCAATTCGCTCAGCAGTAGAAACGATGGGTATGGATCACTTTGAAGGCATTGGCGAAGCTGCTTTTTATGGGCCAAAGCTAGACTTTATCGTGCGTGACGCGCTAGAGCGTGAATGGCAGCTAGGTACTGTGCAGGTTGACTACAACTTGCCAGAGCGCTTCGACTTGGAATACGTGGCAGAAGATGGCACGCGTCAGCGCCCGATCATGATTCATCGTGCGCCGTTTGGCTCCCTGGAACGGCTAATTGGCATCTTGATTGAGCAATATGCAGGAGACTTTCCGCTGTGGCTAGCGCCGGAACAGGTTCGGCTGCTGCCTGTTACCGAAGGGCACTGGGAATATGCAGACAATGCAGCAATCGAAATGCGTAAGCTCGGTGTGCGTGTGGAGGTAGATAAGAGTAGCGAACGCTTAGGCAAGATGATTCGCAATTCTGAAAAGGCGAAAATTCCGGTGATGTCGGTCATTGGCGATAAGGAAGTGGAGGGGGATACGCTGAGTATTCGGACTCGCAAGGATGGTGATGTCGGCGCGATCGCATTATCTGAAGTCCTAGATCGGCTGGGGAGTGCTTTGGGCGATCGCGCTGACTTTTAGAGCGAAGTAACCACGAACGCGACCATTAATGTTGTTAAGACTCCTCTACTCCTGGTGCTTCTGACTGGCTGAACGCTTCCAAAAACAGCGAATACTGCTGGCGAACTACTTGAAAGTCATAATTTGTTAGATTGAAAGCCTATTTGTGAGAGACCTTTTTTATACTCTCTTTCAGCCGAGCGGCAAGGGTTTGCACAGCTGGCTCATGGAATAAGCTGCCTACTGTAGCCCCGTCGTAATGGTGATTGCCAGCTACCTGATAAACTTCAAAATCTCCAGTTGAGATCGCCTTCCAGCCCACCGCCAGCGCTCCACCCGGCGTAATACTCTCCTCCGGCATAAACACAGCAATCGGCCCTGAATAAGGCAGCGGTGCAACATAGCGATGTATCGCCCTCACATTCACAATGGCGACCTTTTGTACGCGCAGATCAAAAGGCAGCATTTGCTGCCGCTGTTCGTAACGCTTGATCTTTACCTTCAGCCAATAGCGCTTCAGAATAGCCCGAGGACTTCGCCGTTTGAGCCGCCTAGCTAGAGACTGTAGCCTTCCTCTTGGCCCACTCTCATAGCGGGTAATCGGTGGCGTGCAGTAGGTTTGAATCGCCGTCGGATCAAACAGGGCAAGCAAGGCGACTGTCTGCCCGTCAGCCCTTAGCCGCTGCGCAATTTCTAGCGCCACTGGAGCACCGCCACAATATCCAGCAATCAGATAAGGGCCTTCCGGCTGAACACTGCGCAGCTCCTGCAAATAAACATCTGCCATCTCTTCTATGGTGTGCAACAGCTTTTCAGGATTGTTCAAGTACGAAGATTGCAGCCCATAGAGCCTTACCTGGTCATTCATCCTACGTGCGAGCGCACGGTACATCAGCGCACTGCCGCCGCCACCGTGAACACAGAAAAGCGCAGGCCTATGCGCATTGACATCAGAGCCATCTGCCTCATCAGACATCATGGGAATCAGGCAGGACAGCGCCGCCTGTGAGGCAGATGTCGAACCCTTTGCCGCTACAGTTTCATCCAGCAGATTCGCCTGCACCGCAATTGTTGGTGTTTGGAAAAAGCTAGCCAAAGAAACCGGGCACGTAAACATAGACTCAATCTGAGCGGCCACCTGCGCCGCTAGCAAAGAATTACCACCCAGCTCAAAAAAGTCGTCGTAGATGCCAATAGACGACAGCTGCAAAGCCTCCGACCAAATGCCAGCAAGCTCCCTTTCTATTCCACGACTCGGCGCAACAAATTCAGTCGTTCTGATAGGAGCCGTGCCTATAGACGGCAACGCCTTGAGATCTGCCTTTCCATTCGGTGTCATCGGCAGCTGGTCCAACACAGAAAACTGGGAAGGAATCATATGGCTCGCCATCTGTCTCTCTAAGTCCAGCTTGAGCCGATTGATAATCTGTGGATGCGTCTTGAGCTCGGGTTCAGCGGCAGCAACTTGCTCAGTCTCAAGCGATAAATAGGTAGCTAGATACACACTATCTGCGGCGCTCTTCTGTGCCAAAACGGCAACCTCTCTTACGAACGGATGCTGAATTATTATGGCTTCCACTTCGCTAAGCTCCAGCCGAATGCCGTTAACTTTGATCTGCCTATCGACTCGCCCTAGCATTTCGAAGACGCCATCAGGGCGCATACGTCCAAGGTCTCCGGTTTTGTAAACAGCAGTTTGTGCTGCATCTGTTGTTAGCACCGCTCGCAGCGCACTCGGAATCTGCGGCCCACAGAGAAACTTTTCAGCCGTTTGCTCCGGGCGCTTGAAATAGCCCTTCGCAATACCAGAGCCACTCACATAGATTTCGCCACATGTACCAGGAGCCGCAATCTGCAAATCTGCATCGAGTACATAGATCTGCGCCCGTGGAATACCACTGCCTACTGGCACAACTACACCAGACTCATCAGACGTGTAAAGGTGATGTGTCACGACGCCTGTAGCCTCCGCCTGACCGTACAGGTTCAAGGTAGCGGCAGGATGCTGGAATGTTTTTTGCCAGGTATCTGGTAGGTAACGTGGCAGCGGCTCACCATGGGCATTCACAAAGCGCAAATCATTGCTTAGCAGATTTTGACGGATCGGTGCGTCTAGCTGCTTGAGCATGGCGTTGAGCACACGCCAGTAGGAAGGCACCATTTCCATGATGGTTACCCGTTCTTCTTTAGCGAGCTGAAGCGCCTTCAATGGCGATTTTCTTTGCTCGTCGGTTGTCACGACCACTGTTGCCCCGTGGGCTAGTGGTGTCATGAGCTGACGCGCAGAGGTAGCAAACGAGATGGAGGCTAAATGTAGATAGGTGTCTTGTGCCGTGAGGGCTGTGGGCTGAGCGATCGCCCAACAGTAATCAGCCAAATTACGCTGACTTATCATCACGCCCTTTGGGTTTCCAGTAGAGCCAGAGGTATAGATAATGTAGGCCAGCTGATCTAGATGAGATGCCTCGAATTCTGACAGGTTATTCGGTTTTAACGTCGTTGCTGGTGTTCCATCTACTTCTAGGCGTAAATCACCTGAGGCAGATTCGCCACTCACTGCATTGGCCACTGCATCGCTTTGGCAATCACTCTGGCAAAAGCGGATTGAAACAACCTTGGAGTTCTTAGGCAATGAAGGGAGGCGATCGCACAGTGACGCCTCACACAGCACCACAGGTGCCGCCGTCTCAGTCAGCATAAATTCGAGTCGCTGCTGCGGATATTGGCTATCTAGCGGGAGATAGGCCCCACCAGCCTTCAAGATACCGAGCAGGCCGATTACCATTTCGTGCGATCGCTCTGTATACAGCCCAACCAATACACCAGGCCCCACCCCCAGCGCACTAAGCTGCGCAGCCACAGTATTAGCCGCACAGTTGAGCGCGGCATAGGTCACACTCTCACCACCACATCTAATCGCCGTTTTGCTTGGTGCGATCGCAGCTTGCCCCTCAAAGATCTGGTGAAAACACCGTAGAGACCGGCCGTCTATCCAGTCTGATTCAGCAAGTGCGCAAGCGTCAGACAAAACTGCCATCTGTATAAGTAAGGGGGTAGATTTTCAGTGCTTTTACGGCAATCCGTAAGAAGTAATCCTATCGGAACTACATATCTAGAGAGATTGCTGAATTCGCACATACACAAACTTCATTATTAGCCCGGCAGGCCTTACACAATCGAAATCATATAACAAAAGAATCGATCTGCTAAAAAGATTTTTAGGATTAGCACCAACACGAACTGGAAGAGAAGACATATCCGTCCTATCAACCGCATCCATCCCCTGGCGCAGCAAACTGAACTCATCCAAAAACTCAATCAACACATAGTTTTGCTCACTGCTTAGCGTCCTCACTGTGTTAAGCGTAATAGTTTTAGCAGTCGTTTCGACATCGCTGCCTTCTTCGGCCTCCCGCAACCCATGAGACAAGATCAAATCTTGCATTTGAGCGAACTAATCAGCCAAAAGAATTTGATCGGTGCGATCTCCTACTTGCGACACGCCGTTACCTATCGAATCAGTCTCGCCTAAAGCACTCTCTGCTGAGGCTTTCGTCATCCAAACAACACCAAACCCCGACAATAATGCAACAAACAACAAAGACAGCGCTGGCCATCTTTTCTTCATCGGCTAAACCCTCCAAACCTAGGCCTTTCACATAGCCACATCATTCCAGAGACTTCACCTATGTCCTCTATCAACCACCCACAACACACGCTGGGTACCCTACCCACAAGACCAAAAGCAAAAGCAAAAGGAAGGTTTCATTCGCCATGACTCACCCAACGCCTGATTTAAAGTCAAAGAACACACACCGTAAGCGATGGCGAAGTCCTTCCGAACGAAGACCGCACACAGCGCTTTCTTTCAGCTTGCTTGCCAGCATCATCAGCACAATAGCCATCGGCTGCACTCAACCAGCAGTGATCGATTCATCAGATCTAGCCGCTGACACAGCCAACAGCGTTCAGTCAGACACCGTCAAACCAGACGTGCAGCCAGCTGACGCACCCAAGCATAGCGATACAGGAACTATCACAGATTCAGCAGTAGCCAATGCCGACAGCCAAGGCACAACCACACCAGTTAACAACACTCCAAACACTGCCTCACCAACCACCTTCGAAGAAAGCGTCATGAGCGGCGTTGAAAAACACATCGGCTACGGACAAGCCAGAGCCATCTTGATAGCAAACGGCTGGACACCCGGAATCAACAACACCGAAAACTCAGAGAGATACCGACTTGATGGCACTATCCGCAAACTAGTGGACAAAGGCTACAAGGAAGTCCAAGACTGCTCTGGATCCGGACTGGGTTACTGTCGATTTGACTTTGCCTACACAGGCCAAGGATATCCAAACCAGAATGGTCGTGGCCTAAGCATCACAACGGTTTACTCTCAAACAGCAGCCAACGGCGACCCCACAATCTGGGACTGGAGCATCTCTGAGCCAGCCGATAGTATTTCAATTGCCTCGGCAAGCAGCGCTACCCCAGCAAGCAGCAATGGCCAAACTATCAAAGCCTATGCAGATAAGCCCTTCAGCCTAGAAACATTTGACCCACACGTTAAGCAAAGCGACGGCTTTTGTACAGGAATGTCGGGCGATTGTGTCTACAGCGAATATGCCTTTCAAAACCTCACCCTCACCGCCGCGCCTGGCGAAATCGGCGGAACCACCATCACGCTGCTGCCAAAAGGACCCATTACAGAAGAAACTGCAAAAGAATATATCAATATTTTGGACACTGCCCACAACATCAGTTTTTCGCAGACCTCTAGCACATGGGTCAATCCAGATGGCAATCTGGTCAAACGCTACGAGGGCTGTGTTCAGGCAGGCGAAATGGGGCTTGCAGCGAGTTGCTATGCACATCTCACCACCACAAATATGGGCTCGGTGTCTGAAATAAAATATATCCGAGTGGTCGGTGGTCAATAAAAGGAAAAAGCAAACTACAGCTATCAGCTCATAACATGAATTATAAAAAGTTCAGCTCATTCAAATCGCTCGTGTCAGTCAGCCTTTTATCGCTAATATTAGGGACTTTAACTGCCGCTTGTGGGTCATCTTCCACAACCTCACAAATATCAGACACGCAGACATCAGATACGCAGCCAGCCAGTCCAACTGTTGAAGTAGTAGAAGCAAGTGACATCAACACAGAAGACTACCGTGCAGACGCTTCAATCGAATCTGAAGTTGATTCAACAGGTACCGATATCGAAAAGAACACATCTGAAATTGACTTCTCAGATGCCTGCATTCGCAACGACTGCGATGTTAGCGTCTCACCTAGACCGCTATCGATAGAAGAAGTCAACACCATCTCTGAGGAAATTAGCCCCGACCGTACCCTTATCCATGAGCAAAGCTTTTCCATTACCTTACCCGTCATAGGCCAAGTAGAATTTGTCGCTGAAGAAAGTCAAGATGACCATCTCCATCTCAGCTTGCGGACAGCTAGTAACGAATACGAAGCGCTATATGAATCTCGTCAGTGGAAGTTGCTAGAAGTAACAGCCGTTGCCTTTGAAGACATTCACCGAGATGGCGACGGCCCTGACATTATCGTAATTGCGGACTACATTACAGGCATTGGGCCCACAGGAGCACAGCCATTTTCTGCGCCTATCGTCCTTTTTAATAGAGGAGACGATAGCTTCCAAAACGATTATGCTGTCGATCAAATTCTCAGTAGCCGCAATGTATCAACCATCAGTGGCGTCGTAGAAACTGCGCAAATCGAGGGGCTTGTCCGAGGGCTCCAGTACCGCGAAGGACCATAGCAACGAATAACGTATTTGTTTTTCTAGCGAATCTTTTAGAAAAGTCCTATTCCTATACAATGACGAGAATTGTTTAATTCCTGAGCTTACTTTAGGACTATCAAAAGGGCTTTTTCTTGTGCCTTCTTCTGTCACTGTCACGGTTCCAGCAACCACTGCCAATATCGGTCCTGGGTTCGACTGCCTCGGTGCGGCACTCAGCCTATATAACCGCTTTCACTTCACCCCCTTCACCCCCCTTTCAGACAGCGAACCGTTTCAAATATCAGTAGAAGGGACAGAAGCCAGTCGGGTAAACGCAGGGCCAAGCAACTTGGTATACCGGGCCTACTTAAAGTGCTACGAGCGCATCGGTAAGCCAGCACCGCCTGTTCATATCAAAATTCACCTTGGCGTACCGCTTTCCCGTGGGCTAGGCAGCTCTTCCACAGCAATTGTAGGCGGCATTGTAGGGGCAAATGCGATCGCAGGCTCCCCTCTCAATAAATTCGCTCTTGCTACCCTCGCCAACGAAATAGAAGGCCACCCAGACAACGTAGTCCCAGCCCTACTAGGCAACGCACAGCTAGCGGCAATGGCCAACGGCAGACTGCAAATTTGCGAATTGCCCTGGCACGAGTCGATTGTGCCGGTGGTTATTATTCCTGAGTTTGAGCTATCCACAGCAGATGCGCGGCGGGTGCTGCCAGGGCAATATAGCCGAACAGACGCAATCTTTAATACAGCGCACATCGGCCTGCTGATGCAGGGGCTGGCAACGGGAAATGGGGATTGGATTGCAGGGGGAATGCGCGATCGCATTCACCAGCCCTATCGTAAAAAGCTTATCTCTGGCTACAGCGACGTCCGTCGAGCAGCCATGCAGGCAGGCGCCTGGGGCCTAGTCATTAGCGGCGCGGGGCCCACACTACTCGCACTCACACCCGCAGATGCCGCAGAAGGTGTGCGAGAGGCGATGGAATCTGCCTGGAAATCACAGAGTTTTGTCTCAAAAGCCCATTGCTTAAACATGGACTCACAAGGAGCCGTAGCAAAGCCGCTCCATTCTTAGCGCACCGTTCTTGGCGCGTCATTCTTAGCGCGTCATTCTTGGATCTCTGCGAAATCGCACGCTTTTATAGTGGAGTCTAGTGAAGCAACCGATTTTGATAAAGCCCCTATCATTCATCCCAAATGCCCCCTTTCTCTTCCTTGGCGAAGCGATCGCTTATTAGTATTGCGCTGACTGCTTCATGCCTATCTGCCGACAACACCCTCTCGATAAAAAGCGCAGTCGCTAGCAGCGTCACAGATTCTGAAACACCAAGTACCGAGCTTGCAGATACCGAAACAGCTGACGCAAATAATATCGAATCAGTAATAGAAGCCGCTAACCAGCTTAGGGAAGAAAATAATCCTGAAGCGGCGCTAGCGCTATATGACAAGGCGCTCTCCCAAAGTAAAAGCACAGCGGGTAAAAGCACAGCAAGTGAAAGCACAGCCCAAACGGCCACCCTTTTGTACCATAGGGGTCGGACACTGCGTGAGATGCAGCGCACACTAGAGGCGCTAGCAGCCTACGATCAGGCGATCACGCTCATCGCCAACAGCCATCATCCTAAGCTGGCATTCCTCTGGGCACACAAAGCTTTTGCATTAGAAGCATTGGGCCGACTTGAAGAGGCTTTGGCGGCAACTCAGCAATTGGTACTGCGCAGTCCCCACGAAGCTCGTGCTTGGCGCACCAGAGGAAATATTCTCCATGGGCTATCACGATATGAAGAAGCGATTGCCGACTACGACCAAGCCCTCTCCCTCGATTTGGATTGGAGCGGCCTATGGAACGACAAGGGAGCCGCACTCAACGCCTTGAGACAACACGAAGCCGCGCTTGAGGCGGTTAACCAGGGCCTAAAGCTAGAACCAGAAGACCTACGGCTGCTGTACAACAAAGGATGGACCCTACAGTCACTCAATCGTTACGACGAAGCAATTGATGTATATGAGCAGGCGATCGCAATCAGCCCAAATTACACCGCCGCGCTCAACAACAAAGGCTGGGTGCTCTATAAAATGGGTCGGTACGAGGAGGCGATCACGCTCTACAACTTAGTGGTTGCGATCGCGGACGAAGACCATAATCGAGCCAGTCTCGCCTTAGAAAATAAGGCATGGGCACTAGAGCGGCTAAAACGATATGAAGAAGCACTAGCAGCCCTTGAGCAAGCGAAAAAGCTGACACCTAGCGTATCTAGCATTTGGTATGGCAGAGGAGACGTGCTCTCTCGTTTGGGCCGAGTCGAAGAAGCTGTCGCTAGCTTTGAGCAGGCGATCACTCTGCGGCCAGAAAGACCTGCCGCCTGGGATAGAAAAGGAAACTCGCTCGCTATGATAGGTCGGTATGAAGAAGCCCTTACCAGCTTGGAAAAAGCTATAGAAATCGATTCCGAGTATGTTTATGCCTGGGTGAATAAGGGCTGGGTGCTGCAACTGATGAATCGAGATGCAGAAGCGATCGCAGCCTACGACCGCGCTCTAGAAATTCGGCCAGGGACAGGATCTTATTGGGGGAGAAAGGGGAATGCACTAGAAGCAGTAGGACGAAGAGGAGACGCGATCGCAGCCTATACAAAGGCCCTCGAAATAAACCCAGAAGACACCCTCTCAAGACAGCGGCTAAGAAACTTACAAAGCATTCCTACACCTCCTCCCATCCAAACCGGAACGCGACTATGCTCTCCAGCATGCCGCTCAGCAAGCAGCCATGTCGGCCATACTCAGACCATAGACATACATACTCAAGACATACATGTGGATACACCCTCTCGTTAACTTGAGGACGTAACGCGATACATTGGGAAATAAGTAAGTAAGTCACATCGGTAGATTTATTGAATCAATATCTGCTGTTGCAAAGCATTTATCGCTTCTTTCTTCTGATTCTTACCAAAGGGAGGTTAAGTTTTGTATACTAATCTTTGGGCGCATTCAGTAGGTATTTATTCCTATTAATAATTGTCCTACGCCCGTCCGATAGTTTTGCCTAGTTTTGCAAGCCCAGCATCCGCTCGACTTTTCCTTCTTTGGCCCAGCTTTTTCGGAATGAAGTGCGTCTTTGTCGCTATCGAAATTGCGTGAATTTTAATGATCGGTGAACAATTTCCGTGGCTGACGTTCCTAGTCATCTTTCCGCTATTGGCCGCAATGCCCATTCCTTTGCTGCCAGATCAAAACGGAAAAACCATCCGGTGGTATGCACTGAGCGCCAGCATTGCCGAATTTGGCCTAATTCTTTATGTATTTGCTACTCAATATGAGCTGGGCACCTCTGGCCTACAGCTTGTAGAGGAGTATCCATGGATCACTCAGTTTGGGCTGAGCTGGTCACTAGGAGTCGACGGACTCTCCTTTCCGTTAGTTGTGCTGAGCGGCTTGGTAACCACCCTCGCCATGGTGGCTTCCTGGAACATTACGCTCAAGCCTCGGCTGTATTACTCCATGCTGCTGCTGATGTTTAGTGCGCAGCTAGGTGTGTTTTTGGCCCAGGACATGATGCTGTTTTTCATCATGTGGGAGCTAGAGCTGGTGCCGGTATACCTGCTCATTGCCATATGGGGCGGGCAAAGACGCCAGTATGCAGCCACTAAATTTATTATCTACACTGCAACCTGCTCTGTTTTTATCTTAGTGGTCGCGCTCGCGCTTGCTTTCTTTGGCGATTCGTTCAGCTTCAACATGAGCGAACTAGCTGCAAAAGGGTATCCATTACCGTTCCAGCTGATTTGCTACTTAGGATTACTGGTAGCCTTTGGAGCAAAGCTGCCTATTTTCCCGCTACACACTTGGCTGCCCGATGCGCACAGCGAAGCACCCGCGCCAGTATCGATGATTTTGGCGGGCGTACTGCTGAAGATGGCGGGCTACGGCCTTATTCGAATGAATATTGAGATGCTGCCAGACGCTCACCTTTACTTTGCCCCTGTGCTGGCAATTTTGGGTGTGATCAATATTGTGTACGCATCGCTAACGGCGTTCGCACAAGATAACTTGAAGCGACGCTTAGCATATTCATCTATCGGTCACATGGGCTTTGTGCTCCTAGGCCTCGCAGCGTTCAACTCCTTGGGCATGAGCGGTGCAATGCTGCAAATGATCTCTCACGGACTAGTAGCAGCCGTATTATTCTTCTTAGCTGGGGTTGCTTACGATCGCACTCACACGCTATCGATGGGCATAATGGGCGGCATGGCCAAAGCAATGCCAATCACATTCGCGTTTTTCACAGCGGGCTCTATGGCATCTTTGGCACTGCCCGGAATGAGTGGCTTTATCGCTGAGATCACAGTTTTCTTAGGCCTAGCAACGAGCGATGCGTACAATGTCTTCTTCAAGGCGGGCGTAATCCTACTGGCAGCGATTGGCGTTGTGCTAACACCGATTTATCTGCTCTCAATGCTGCGCACCATTTTCTATGGTGATGTGGGCGAAGTAGCCCTACCCACAGATAAGTCTTGGGAAATTATGCCACGCGAGGCATTTGTAGCCGTTTGCTTGCTGGTTCCGATTATTGGAATTGGCCTGTATCCAAAGATGGCGATTCAGACCTACAGCACAAAAACAGTGGAGGTAGCCGCTCAGGTGAAGACTACTTTGCCAGATGTACCAGATGCTGCACCGTTGTCTAAGGTAATGAGTATGCCAGGGGCAGACCAGATTATTGCGCCCTCCTTGTAAGAGCCTACTAGGAGCCTGCGTGAAAA
>JBHJIY010000140.1:0-16568 GCA_050042985.1 Phormidesmis sp.
CGAGATTGACGCCGTGTTTGCGTTTAATGTAGATGACTTGAAGGCGGTTGTCGCGCAGAACCAGGAGAGTCGTCGGCAGATGGCGCTGGAAGCTGAAGCGCTGCTAGAAGAAGAAGTGGAAGGGTTTATGGATTGGCTGCGCTCGCTCGACACCGTCCCCACCATCAGCAGCCTACGCAGCAAAGTAGAAACCATCCGTGAGCAGGAGCTAGAAAAAGCTATGTCTCGCCTCGGCTCAGAATTTTCTGAAAAGCATCGCGGCGTCGTAGAGGCACTCACTCGTGGCATCGTCAACAAGATTTTGCACGACCCGATGACACAACTACGCGCACAAAGAGACATGGATGCTCGCGACAGAGCCATGGAAACGCTGCAAGTTCTGTTCAATCTAGAAACAGCGTCTCGTAAGAGCGTAGCAAGTCGTAAGTAATAATCGAACGTTCTCTTAACTCTGAACATTACGCTGTAAGGGCAGGATATAAGAGAATGGTCATGATATCTGCTACGCCATGGAAAAAAGCGCTGCCGATCTTCTGGCTGACACTCATGGCGCTGAGCAGTCAGCAGCTCACAGGCTCTGGGGCCGCGCGCGTCGTTCCGCCAAGGCCTATCTCTTATGTGATCGCGCCACAAAAGCCAGCAGGCATCAAACACCACCCTATCCCCCTCGCCTCTAGGCCTAGTTTCCGTACGGCCCTAGGCACCCCGGACGACCCAGTTTCGGTGTACTTAATGGCCGGGCAATCCAACATGATGGGTGCAGCCTTACAAGAAAATATGGACCCTCAGTACACGGTCCCTTTTCCAGCTGCTAAAATCTGGGGAAATCGCGCGGAGTTTGTCCCATTAGCCCCCGGCTTTGATGGGCAGTATGTCGACTTTGGGCCAGAGCTCAGCTTTGGCCGCCGCATCGTAGAGCACAGCCGTGAAACCGTGTACTTGGTCAAAAGCGGGCTGGGGGCAACCACCCTAGCAGACGATTGGGCACCCGAGAGAATCAACAACTCCTACGATCGCTTTACACAAACAGTAGATGCAGCACTCGCCGAGCTAACAGAGCAAGGCGTTGCATATGAGATTAAGGGATTGGTATGGATGCAGGGTGAAAGTGATGTCTGGAAGCACGACTTTTCAACCACCTACGAACAGAACTTAACCCAGCTGATAGCCTCTGTAAGAGCGCGCTATGGCACCGACCTAGCCATCGCTATCGGGCTCATTCGAGGTGATTTGCCAACAGACGATAGAGTTGCGCAGCGAGAACAAGTGAGAATGGCTCAAAGGATCATCGCAGCATCGGATGCACGTGTCTTCTTGGTAGATACAGATACCTTCGGGCAAGGAGAGACTGTATTGCAGCCTGATGCCGTTCATTACAACGCAACAGGACAAATTCTGTTAGGAACAGCTTTTGCCGATGCCTTAGGCAATGCTGAGCTCACCAGTCACTAGCAGATGTGCATTCCTACAGCAGAGCAATGGCTCCCTTGAAGCACCATTGCGCGATGGGCAGGGACATAAAATTTGTCGGCGCGGGGGCTCTGGCCCTTGAAAATAGCGGACAATAGAAGAAGCAGACATTGGAACGCTTTTACAGCCGTTTGCGAACTACCTACCTACATATGCCATGCAATCTTCTCACCTTTCTGCCTTGTACCGTTTCACCCGCAAGGTCATAACAGCCTGCCTGCTGTTAACTTTGCTGGCCGGATGCACTGCCAACGCCGCCACACCTGCGGATGGCAGCTACAGTTACAAATCGCCTAGTTCCGATGGCATCGGGAAGGTTTACTATGGCCGCGAGATTGCGAATGTGATGGGCTATCAAGGGGCGAACTGGCTGGCAAGGCCTAGCCGCGCAACCGAAGAACGGTCCGATATGGCAGTGGATGCCTTAATGCTGGAAAAAGATGATGTCGTTGCCGACATCGGCGCAGGATTGGGTTATATCAGCTTTCAGCTGGCGCGCTGGGTCAAGGAAGGAAAGGTTGTCGCTGTCGATGTACAGCCAGAAATGCTAGCCCTGCTAGAAGCAGAGCGAGATAAGTACAAAGTTGACAATATTGAAACGGTACTGAGCACTGAAGCGGACCCAAACTTACCGACAGAAAGTATCGATATGGCAGTGATGTTCGATGCGTATCACGAGTTTGAGTATCCTGCAGAGATGATGGCAGGGATTGTGAGCGCGCTGAAGCCCGGTGGGCAGGTTGTACTGGCAGAATACCGAGCAGAAAATCCGCTGGTGCTGATTAAAAAGCATCATAAAATGACGCAGAAACAGGTCAAAAAAGAGCTGAGTGCAGCCGGCTTAACCTGGGTAAAAACGGATGATCGGCTGCCGCAGCAGCATTTGATGTTTTTTGAGAAAGCAGCGTAGCTGTATGCGATCGCCGATCATTCGCAGCAGTGTGCTGACGGGCAAATGCCAGATAGCTTCTATGCGTCTTCTTGAGGAGCGCGAACTACCGATTCAAATTCCATCTTACGGTGCGTACCGTTGCAAAATGGCTGTGTGGTAGAAGCGCCACAGCGACACAGTGGAATCATCTCTTTATCAATGGTGAATTCGTTACCTTCAGCATCTACCAGGGTAAAGGGGCCTTTTACCAAATAGGGGCCGCTGTCTTTGATGGTGATGTTTGTTTTGTCAGCCATGGAAAGTCCTCTCAAAGTAATTGCAGGAATCGATTGTAATAATCGACCGTACTGAGCCGAAGCGTGTCGTACTCACGTCTCAAAGATTACTACATACAGCTATCATACGTTTGCTGCTTTTTTAACGTGTGTCTTTGCCTCCTGACCTGTTTACAGTGCATCCGCCGCCCCATGCAGCGCTGCCAATCATTGCAAACTTACCGCATAGCGGTCTTCAAGTGCCCGCAGAGATCGCTGCGACATTTACGCCACAGCAGCGGCGGACACTGCCCAATTCTGACTGGCACCTACAAATGCTGTATGACTTCCTGCCATCTCTGGGTGTCACAGTCATGCAGGCCAACTACAGCCGATATGTCGTAGATCTCAATCGGGCACTGAAGCCACCGCTATTTGGCTCTTTTTGGTCGGCGGTAGTACCAGAACAAACGGCTTTTAAGCAGAAGATTTATACCCGGAAGCCCACAAAGAGCGAGGTGCGATCGCGCATTGAGCAATACTACACGCCGTATCACGAGCGGCTAACGGCACTGTTGAATGATGCGATCGCCCAGCACGGGAAAGTCTACCTATTTGATCTCCACAGCTTTATGGGCCTGATTACAGACGACGTGTGTCTAGGCAATGCAAAAGGAGAGAGTTGCACAGAAAATCTTCTGACCACCGTCGAAGCCAGCTTTGCACAGCAGCAGTTTCAGGTTGTAAAGAACAAAGTATTTACTGGCGGCTACATCACGCGCCACTACGGTGAATATGGGCCTGTAGAGGCCTTACAAATCGAGCTACGCTATACCAACTACCTCACCGACGAACAGCTCAAAGTTGAAGCAATCCCCCAGTGGCAAGGCACGAAGTTCGAGCAAACAAAAGTAAAGCTCCAGTCTGTTTTCAAAGAGATTGTTAGAAGTATCTCAAAAGAACAATAAAAAACTCCCATACCTGTTGGCAGAGGAGCACACAAATGTAAAAGAAGTAAAAGCCTTTAGGCTAATCGAACTAATCGAAAGAAGAAGGTTACAGCTAGCCTAGAGCAAAGGCTCTGAAAGGTTGGCTGAAATTACGAGCAAAGATAAACAAGCCAACATTAGGCTAGACATTACCGCTGACTTTGCGAACTGTTCTACAGAGAAAGAAAACATCGGGCAATCCCTCCGGTACAAGAAAATAAAGCGTGTGTTCGCCTATTAATATGCGTTTAAAACGCACAGGATGACACCTGTATTTCTACTCTGAGAAACACTTTTGTACACAGCAAAAACACAGGCGGAAATCGTTACGAAACTCAAGATTCTTTTGGCATGAGGGTCTCAGCACTTCCAAGGCTAGCGCCTGTGAGGATAGACATAACAATGTCCATGGTTTGGCTCAAATGACTGCGGCCACTGGGCAGCTGGCTTACAGGGTCAATCGGGCCAGTCGGGCCATTGTGACTCACCGGGCCCAAAGACACCAGCTGAATGCGCCCTTCCGATCGCGCTGCATTCCACTCGGACCAAGACAACATCGGCCAGCGCTTAGGAAACATGATGGCACCAATTTTGGCAAGCAGGTCGCGATCGCCTCGCAAGTGATACAGCTTATCGATCTCAGCCACACCGTTGTTACCACTCACCACACCCGCCAGCGAAATCACTTCAATCGGCACATCCAGCGCATATTTAAGATAGGTCACCGCGCCCAGTGCTACCTGAGCCCCACCGCTGTAACCCAATAGCGTGATTGGCACTCCCGGCTGATAGCCCTGCTGCCGCAAACTGTTCAAAATCACCTGGGCCGTCCCTCGGTTGAACACAGGGCCATAGCGATTGTCGGTAGAGACAGCCACCTGAAACGTATTGCGCAGGTTGATAAAAATATCAAGCGGGCTCTGAGGATTTGAGTTTTCTATCCGGTTGACCCATCGCCAAAAGGTCGCAAAGGGCCGCTGAATCGTCAAGGGCCGATTGAGCGCGGAGTAGGCCATGATGTCTTGAATAAATACCATGTCTGGCGGTAGCGCTGCGGCCAACGTATCCAAAAAGTTTTGCACGCGCTGGGGGTAATCGGCGCAGCTTTGAGAAATGCCGTCGAGATACACGACATAGCGGCTTGGCCGGGTCGCATCGGCCAGCGGGTCTGCGATTTTGGGTGCAGAGAGCCGTGATGGCAGCTTACAGGTAATGTGCGTTTCGATACCGTCGCCATACCAGCCAGCCCACCAGCCCAATGCTTCAAAGGGTGAAAGCAGTCCAGCAATCAGCAGCGCAATCAGGCTCACACGGGCTAGGTCTACTACCGCGCTCAGCAGCTTGCTATTGAAAACAAGGTACCAGTCTAGCCACTGGGCATTGACCGGTGAGAGTAAAACAATCGCGCCCACTGTGAGCAGCACCACACAGGTCAGCTTGATGAGACGGTTGCGCATAGAAGAAAGTTGAAGATAGCTGTGAAAAACTGTGAAAATAGCATTGCCTTTAGCAAAGGCTATCAGGTTGATTGAGCCTTCCACAACGACAAATGCAATATCGCTACACAGTAACGAGCATCATTTTGGCGGGTTAAGTGGCACTGGCCCAGGAGATTTTTCCTGAGTCTTATTAGCCGAGACCAAAGGCACCCCGCGCTGAGACTTCAGCCCGGCATACAGCTCTTCCGTGAGGCGATTGCGATTGGTAATCAGCTCTTCGCCAGCCACCCAGTTCGTAATCCACTGTCCCAGCGAAGCAATCGGCTGACCGACCGTTTTTTGAATCAGCTGTAGCATTATCCAGCCTAGCGCCGCGCTGCCAAAGGCCTCCCACCGACTCAAGGTGGTAATCGACTCTATCCCGACAACGACCGCCAGCAAAGTCCAGATGGAAAGCACTACAAAAATTGCGCTGCCAAAGTAGGGGATAACGACCAGCACGCCTAACATCAGCGGTGCGTAGCTAAAGCCCAGCGTCCGCACCACCGCATTAAAGGGCAAATAGCCCCCGAAGGAAATATTGAGAATGGCCCAGATGCTCATGGCCCAAAAGCAATAGCCCACAACAAAGAAGAGCGTAGAGATAAACAGGCTCAGCACAAACCGTAGCGGGCGTACCTGATTGACAAACAGCACCACGATTTGGCTGAGGGACTGGGCAAATCCAGCGATAAAAACGATTGTCAGTGCGGCTAGTAGGCTATGGGGTTGGGTTTGCAGGCTTTGAAAAGTTTCGGAGTGGAGCGCGATCGCCCCCCTTACCAGCTCCCACAGATGCTCAAAAGCCCCCGCACGACCGACAAGCTGCGCCAGCTGGTCACAGCCATACCACGATACGCCACGCCAAATTACGGGCCAAACCACAAATATGCCAAAATCGAGCATTCCAAGTTACCGAGCCAAATCATTGCATCGTCTATTCTGTAGATTAGGCTACCGCTTGCCACTACTCAAATCGACTACACACCACCTGCGTAGGAGACCAAGGCGAAAACCAATAGTGCGATTGCCGGACGCTGGGCATAATTTTATTCTGGGCAGGTGGGGCCACCGTGTCGTTAGCCGTCGTATCGTTAACCGTCGAGTCAATCGCAAAAGACACCAGCGCGATATTGTTAACGCCGACCACCTCTCTGCCCTCTTGCAGCCAGCGAGTCCGCCAAAACTTCAGCCACGCTAGGCCAAATAGCCTAGGCTTTGGCCTTTCAGGCAACAGGTCAGACAGCTCACTTCTCAACTCTACAGATTCTGCCCGCTGCCGCTTTAGCCATTTCATCTGGATATGCCAGTCAGAAACGAGGTCAGGCTTTTGGGTAGTGCACTCCATCATGTTTGGCGGAGAATGCCAGCCAATCCATTGACGCGATCGCTCTGGCAACAGCCAATCTTTTAGCCGACTGTGCAAAATCCGCGTCAAAGTCTCTTCATTTTTTAATGCGCTGGAAGTGAATTGCACCAGGCTAGAATACTCTCCCGAAACGGCGTCGCGATAGTCTACATGAATCACAGAGCTATAGTGAATATCGCCAGAAAGAACAACTATTTTCTTGCGGTGGCGAAATAATGTTGTGAGTAGCGTTGCCAAGGCCTGATCGTGAAAATTCCAAGAGTCTCCTACATCGGCAGTAAATGTTTTACGCTGCTCCAAATGCCACTGCTGAATCCAGTCGAGCACCCGCATCCCAAACACATTCGTCGGTGCAATGATGAATGTTCGGTAGTCAGAATTTAGACTTTCAGAATTTAGACAGCTATCCGCCGACTCGGCGGCCTGAGAAAGCGATTCATCTAGCTGCTGCCGAAAGGCCGTAGGACTCATCAGCATAGGTGGATCGGTTGGATTGCCATCTATTGGGTAGCCCCGCCAAGTGCGTGTGTCGAGCACAATCACTTCGTGGCAGGCGCTGCGGATGGTGTAGTGCCAGCGCAGCGTTTTGTCACTGCGCTTGAGTATCCAAACGCGCTGACCTTTGGCAGCAGAGTCTTCGATTAGCTGAGGTAGGCCTGTGTGTGGGTCGTTTGGGGGTAGGCCTAAGTAGGTTGCGATCGCGATTTCTGCTTCCTCATGTTCTCCAGCCGCACGTGACCAAGTCTCGGTTGCTCGCAGCAAAGCAGCACCCGTTTCATCAGACTCAAACTGCCTAGGCGTATTGCCCCACCCCTGAAAAACGGCATAGGCCAACAGGGCATTGCGTACGGTACGACGGCCCAAGGGCTTGCCGAGCGTTCTGAGGCACCACTCCTGATTTAGGTTCCAATCGTCGCTGATGTCGTGGTCGTCAAAGATAGTGTAGGTGGGAATGTTAGCCACCAGTCGGCGCACTTTCCACAGAGAGTAAAAAAACTGCCCCATGTTGCGTCTGTCGTTGTCCCAGCGGCGAATTCTCTTACGGCCTTCTGTTGCATCACGTCCTTGGGGCAAGCTTGCTGGCCAACAGGTAGGAGAATAGGAGAGCACGTAAATTGCGCAGTATTCGCCAAAGCTAAACAGATGGCTGGTAGTCCGTTCGGATTTGTTGGTGAGTCCAGCGGTTAGCCCAGCCTGCTGGGTAGAGAAATTCGCCCGTTTGCCTGCGGGGAGCTGTCTGGCAAGCACTTCACCAGACTCACCGTGAGGTTGGAGCGATTGGTGGCCTTCAGGCAGCGCCTCAACGGCACCTTCTGTTAAAGGCATGGCAACCGGCAACCCTTCCTCCCAGCCCAACAGCGTGTTGCCCAAAGGCGTCGCAATCCACAGCAGCGGGTTGGCAACATCATCACCGTAGATTTGATCGCCAGTCATAAATAGCTGGTGAGGGCGATGGCAAGGACGCCCAGCCTCGACTTCAATCAGGCTATCTAAAATAGGCAGCGCGTCGAAGCCTTCACCATGGGGCTTACGGCAGGAACCATGGACAATCTTGAGGTCGCTCAGTGATTTGGGTGGCAGCACGAAGGTGGGCTTACCATGGGCAAAGTAACTGATGGAATTGTCAGTCTGAGAGGGATGATCAATTGCGGCTTCTAGACTGTAGGTGCGCTCTGCCTGCGGCAGGGCCTCTTCAATACGAGTAAAGGTGAGATCGTAAGCATAGACGCGGCCTGCTTGCAAAGGCGTTTGGCCATTTTGATGACTATCAACAGCCTTTGCACTTACAGCCACTACATGCAAGTTTTTACCTAGCGCCACCGTTTTCCGCTGCCCTTGAAACACACATTGGCCTAGCTGCTGACCGTTATCCTGCGTTTCTAAAACCTTCACACTAACGTCGCAGGCGTTCTTGAGCGCAACCCAAACCGTCACGGCAGCAGCTTCTGTCCGTCGCAAAACGGGCCCAGCTAGCAGCAGGGGCAGTCCTTCTAAAAGTGCTTCGCCAGACAAATAGTCCATACTCACTGAAATAGTCTTCGAGATTCCCTCTCAAAATTGTAGTCTTACCAAGGTGATTAGTTTAGCTCTATGGTGTGAGAGGCATTCTTATGAAGCGGATTTGTGTCTACTGTGGCTCAAGTTTTGGCAAGCGAGACAGCTATTTGGCAGCGGCGAAGGCATTGGGTACAGCTATGGCAAAGCGAGATATTACGCTGGTATATGGCGGCGGGAATATAGGGTTGATGGGTGCGCTCGCAGACACAGTAATGGCTCACAAAGGCTCCGTCATCGGCGTTATTCCACAGGCCTTAGCCGACAGAGAGGTCGCCCACACAGGCATCACAGAGCTAAAAATCGTAGCCTCTATGCACGAGCGAAAAGCAGCTATGGCAGAGCTTGCAGACGCTTTTATTGCTATGCCAGGCGGCTTTGGCACATTGGAAGAGCTGAGCGAGATTATCACCTGGACCCAGCTCGGCATTCACAAAAAGGCCTGTGGCCTGCTGAACATAGACGGCTTCTACGACGGGTTGTTGAATTTCTTTGACCACGCTACCAAGGAACAGTTTATTCGGGTACAACACAGGGAAATCGTCTTCTCAAACACTGATCCTGCCGCGCTGCTTGATAAGCTGGGCCAGTTTCAAGCACCAGACATAGACAAGCTTCGTAAAACAGTCAGCCAATAAAACAACAGCCAGTACAAAAGCAACATGACATCATCTAATCGACAAATTATCGCCCTTGGCGGTGGTGGCTTCTCTATGGAGCCAGACAATCTCTTGTTAGACCAGTACATTTTAGAGCAGTCATCACACTCAACACCTCGCATTTGCTTTTTACCGACCGCTAGCGGCGATAGCGATCGCTACATCACTCGCTTTTACGATGCCTTCACTCAGCTAAACTGTCGCCCTTGCCATCTCAGTCTTTTCCGCCCACCGACCGAAGGTGCAGCGAATTTCCTGCAAAAGCAAGACATTGTTTATGTGGGTGGCGGCTCTACATTTAACCTCGTCACGCTGCTAAAGGCCTGGAAGCTAGATGAAGCCCTTCGGCAAGCCTCGGATAACGGCACCATTCTTTGCGGACTTAGCGCTGGATCCATCTGCTGGTTTGAAGAAGGCCTCTCCGATTCTGTTGTGCCTGGAGAGTACGCCAAGCTTGAAGCACTAGGATTTTTACCCGGTAGTCATTGCCCGCATTACGATGGAGAAAACAAACGACGTCCAGCCTATAAGCAACAAATCGGCAACGATAATATGTCTGCGGGGATTGCTGCAGATGATGGTGTAGCACTGCACTATATTGGCGACACACTAAAGCACATTGTTACTTCACGGCAAAAAGCAAATGCCTACAGAGTGATTTTGGCCGAAGGAACTGTCCAGGAAATCCCAATACAGCCTCGTTATTTGGGCAATCATAAAAATCAATAGCACAGACAAATCGCGCGAACAACCTTGAATAGTTTCAAACAGCCTTGAATAGCATCTTGAATAGTATATAGAGCGCAGGAAATACGAACCCGACGAGCACAAACCCGTGGGGTGTAACAATAAAGCTAGGTTTGTCTACTTTCTCCTGCCCTTTTGATAAACTAGCAAAATACGGACATATAGGTTGAGTCCGTTACCAATTTGTTCCGCCGCTGCTGCTATTAAATCGCTATGAGTGTTGAACCTACCCCTAACAGTTCCAATCCGGTATGGCAACGGCTAGAAGCTGGCAGGCAAGCAAAAGCCGCAAAAGGTGGATATGTGGGCTATGGCTCCCCAGCGTTTGGAGAACGTACCATTGATGGCAAACTCGTACAAGACCGCGACGAACAGGAAATTATTGAAATGATTCGTCGCCACCACAAATCAGGAAAATCTCTACAAAAAATAGCTGATTGGCTTAACGAAAACAGCTACACCACGAAGCGCGGCCACCAATGGAAGCGTATTTCTGTCAAGCGCGTGTTAGACCGGCTCTATGGTAAAAATCCAAAAATTTCAAGCACCTAGCTCAAGCACCTAGCTATTGTGGCCAAGCAACCAGCTATTGTGACATTGTTTACTTAGCATCCTTAATCAACACTATTGCCAGATACTATGGCCTCTCAGTCACCGCTAACGGTAACAGCTTCTACGACGAGTGCCATCAATCGCCAAGTTCTCAAAGTCTCTCCAGAGACCTCTGTCGCGGAAGTTATCAGTCGCATGAGCAGCGAGGCTGGCAGCCTACGAACCAGCTGTGCCCTTGTGGTGACAGCCCCCGAAACTGTTATTGGGATCGTAACCGAGCGGGATATTGTTGGACTTACAGCATCTCAGATAGGCGCAACACAGCCTTTAGCTGATATTCCGATAAGCGCCATTATGACCACACCAGTCAAAACCCTGGATGTGGACGCTTTTCAGGATATTTTCGCCGTTTTATTTTTGTTCCGTCGCTATCGTATTCGCCATTTGCCAATTGTTGAGCCAAGCGGACAGCTAATTGGCATAGTGACACCAGCAAGTATTCGTAGAGTGCTAAAGCCTGCAAACCTCCTGAAGATACGCCGGGTTGCAGACATCATGACGACAGAGGTGGTTCAAGCACCCGCTGATGTTTCTGTTATTTTTCTCGCTCAGCTAATGGCAGAGCATCGCGTTAGCTGTGTTGTCATTGTCGATACAGTTGTTATAGAAGAAGACGGTGAACCGGCCATTAATCCGCCTATCGGAATTGTGACTGAGCGAGACATTGTTCAGTTTCAGGCGCTGGGGCTCAATCTTCATCAGCAGTCCGCTAGAGAAGTGATGAGCAGCCCGCTGTTTTTACTCGACCCTCAAGATTCGCTATGGGCCGCCCATGAGGCAATGCAAGCGCGTAAGGTAAGGCGGCTAGTGGTGTCTTGGAACTGGGGTAAGAATATTGGAATTATCACGCAGACCAGTTTACTACGAGTGTTCGACCCGATTGAAATGTGCAGTATTATCGACAGCTTACAGCAAACTATTAAGCAACTAACAGCAGAATCTGCAACGGATAGCGCCGTAGCCCAGATACCACATACGCAAACCGCTGAACCGAGAACTGACGCAAACCATTCCCTTTCGACTTGGCTCACGCAGGCTGTAGCTTCTTTAAATCTTGCATCCGAGAGCACTCAGCTCACCGTAGCTCAGCTATCAAAACTACGGCAAGCTTCTCAACTCATTCAGCAGGTTGAAGAGACATCATCTGCAAAACATCAAAGTCCCAAGCTCAAACTGCTCTAACGCTCTCCGAATCTGTTCTGTTGACTCAATCGTCGTACATGCGAGCTTCTCGTGCACCTGGATTCTCTTCGCAGTAGCGATCAAAATCACTCTTAGGCTTTTCGACAAAGTCGCTCTTCTTCAAGATATCGCTGATAGAAATAACACCTAACAGCCCATTTTGAATCACTGGCGCACGGCGGATGCGCGTATTGGCAAATAGCCGAGCGACATACTCCGCGCCTAAGTCAGGAGGAACTACAATACAAGGCTTTGTCATAATCTCATAAACATGCATTTTCTTGGGATCGTGTCCATGGGCTGCCACCTTGTACACAATATCGGTTTCTGTCACCATGCCATAGGGATCACCGTCATATCTTGGTTCTACGATCAGGGCACGCAGTCCCTTTTCTTTTAGCGTAGCCACAGCCTCTGCAACGGTTGCAGAGCCGCTCACGGTAACGACCTCCTTGGTCATAATCTCTTTAGCTTGCATCATGGTACTTTATCTCTTTTCTAAAATTTTGCAGTCTCTAAACAAGCAATTGAATCATCATCACGAAGCATGACATTGCCCCGCTTAGTCATCGTGAATCCGACACTCTTTCGCATTGGGATTGTCTTCGCAGTACACCTCAAAAGATGATTTTCCATCCGTCTTTTTTTGCTTGCTGCGCTGATCTGATGCGGCCATCTGTAGCTCTTCAACCACATCCCAAGCCGCTGCGCAGTCAGGAGAAGTCTCTCCTTTTGCTTTGCAAACAGCACGCGCTTCTTCTCTGGCAACATCGATTCGGTCTTCTATAAACAGCTGCTTCGGCTTTTCTACAAAGTTACTTTTCCGAAGAATGTCGCTAGCAGAAACAACGCCTAGCAATTCACCTTGAATCACCGGAGCCCGGCGAATGCGCGACTGAGAAAACAATCGAGCGACGTATTCAACGCCTAAGTCTGGCGTGATAACAATACAGGGCTTGGTCATGATTTCGTACACACGCATTGCCTTAGGATCGTGCCCATGCGCAGCAACTTTATAGATGACATCTGTCTCTGAAACCATGCCATAGGGATCACCGCTATACCGAGGTTCCACAATAAGGGCTCTGAGGCCTTTATCTTTGAGCAATTTGACGGCATCTGCAACTGTTGCAGATCCATTGATCGTGACCACTTCTTTGGTCATGATATCTGAAGCTTTCATAGTGAAGTTTTGGGTTGGGTTGGTAAGAATAAATGAAAAATTGGGAGCGCGGTTCTAAGCTATGCGCTTATTTGCCCCGAGAAATGAGCTTCTAGCACTTTGCCTGTTAGTGAACTCATGACCATGAAATAATCGCAGGTAGGGCAGGCGGTCTGAATCGAATACTCTCCGCTGGAGGTTTGACGATCTCTTCGCAGGCTGCGTTCTGCTGGGCTGCCGCACATAGGGCAGCGAACTATTTGAATGGTTTTGACAGTTGCCGTAGAGGGGCATTTAGTCTGAGTAGCTGAATCTGATTTGGTCGAAATTACTGTGCTCATTACAAAAACCTCGCTGCTGCTGTACTAAACGTGTCGTAAGGTTTTACCCCTGCCAAAGTCTCTTTTAGCTCACCGCCTTTAAAGAACATCACGGCGGGAATGCTTTTGATGCCAAATCGGCTAGCGATCGCTTTATTTTTATCTAGGTCCAGTTTGAATACGTTAATGCGATCGCAATACTCGGCTGCCAGCTTATCCATGAGAGGGGCAACCAGCTTGCAAGGGCCGCACCAAGTAGCTGTACAGTCAACAACTAAGGGTGTGCTTTCTGTCAGGAGAGCATTGAATTCGGCCTCGTCTTTGATAAAGTTAGCCGTTCCTGCTTCGTCAGCACCCAGTTGGGATAAGGCACTAGCAACTTCAACAGTAGAGCGATTAGCATTGAGCGTTGTCAAACACAGTCGCCGCTGATAGTGGTCAATCAAGGGCGTTGTCTTCTCGTCGTATATCTCTAGCCGCCGTCGAATAGTGACTGCGGTGTCATCTGAACGGCCCATCTTCATCAAGCGGTCAATCAGGATACCGCTTGTAGCCTCGAAATAAATGACCTTCGGATACGGTTGACTGAGTATAGAGAGCAACTCATCGAGCGCTTTCGCCTGATCTAAAGTGCGAGGAAAACCATCTAAAATCCAGCCTTTTGCCACATCTGGTCGGCTGAAGCGTTCGCGAAGCATGGCGAGTATCAGCGCATCGGGCACAAGTTCTCCTGATTCTACGTAGCTCTGTGCCTGCAGACCCAGTGATGCTCGGCGGGTGATCGCCTCACGCAGAATATCTCCCGTAGAGATATGAGGAACACCCAACCGCTGCGAGAGCGTAATCGCCTGCGTGCCTTTCCCTGCACCTGGCGGTCCCAAAAGTATAAATTGCATAGGTTAAAGTCGAATGAATCGAGAAATAAATAAAAGAGTGTGAAAGGAAACCGCTTATAGATATGATCGAGAATGTCCGCGCTATGAAAAGCAAATATTCTGCAAGAATTCAAAAGAACCAATTCGAGGCCAATTTACTCCACACAGGACGTCTCAGCCGCTTTTGTGTAACATCTGTCTGAAGTATACACAAATGGATTCCTTAAAAAAGTATTTAGAGGAAGAATTGACGTCGATTGACATCATTCGTTACATCCCTCTGTGAGACGTTGAAAAGTAGCGACTCCGTATGAAAAAGTGCGTACGTCAGCCTCTATCCTGAGAAGATGTCCTCGGTTAAAGAACTCATATGGCAGCCGCACTCCTCACAGATGCTAGCCGTCGCCTAGAAAAAGCGGCCCAGTACGCGCCTATTTCAGACGATGCAACAGAACGGCTGAAGTTTCCAAAAGCCAGCTTGAAAGTGGCCATACCGGTGCGGATGGATGATGGATCGCTGCGCGTATTTGAAGGGTACCGGGTGCGATACGACGATACGAGAGGGCCGACCAAGGGCGGGATTCGCTTTCATCCAAATGTCTCGCTAGACGAAGTGCAGTCGCTCGCTTTTTGGATGACGTTTAAGTGTGCGGCGGTGAATCTACCTTTTGGTGGGGCAAAGGGAGGAATTACGCTGGATCCAAAGGCGCTGTCGAAGTTTGAGCTAGAGCGATTGAGTCGGGGGTATGTTGATGCGATCGCCCCCTTTATCGGCCCAGACCTCGATATCCCCGCCCCCGACGTCTACACCAACCCTATGATTATGGGCTGGATGATGGACCAGTACAGCATTATTCAAGGGAAGCGATCGCCCGCCGTCATCACAGGTAAACCCGTCAGCATGGGCGGCAGCTTAGGCCGCAACACGGCCACCGGAACCGGCGCTTTCTTCGTCATTCAAGCCATGATGAAAAAGCTAGGAAAATCGCCGACGGATCTGACAGTTGCTGTCCAAGGTTTTGGCAATGCAGGCAGTATTGTCGCCCGCCAGCTATTTGAAGCCGGCTATAAAGTTGTTGCCGTCAGCGACTCAAAGGGCGGCATCTACAGTGCCAGTGGCTTAAACATTCCCGATGTTCAAGAATTCAAGCGCACAGAACGCGCGATGAAAGCTGTTTACTGCCACGACAGCGTTTGCAGCATTGTGGAGCACGACACACTCACCAATGAAGAGTTGCTGTTGCTCGATGTCGACATTCTCATTCCGGCTGCGCTAGAGAATCAAATTACGGCTGAGAACGCAGCAGCTATTCAGGCCAAGTACATTTTTGAGGTAGCCAATGGACCCGTCAGTGCAGACGCTGACGAAATTTTGGAGACAAAAGGAATCTCTCTTTTCCCGGACATTTTAGTGAATGCAGGCGGGGTGATGGTGAGCCATTTTGAGTGGGTGCAGAATCGGAGTGGACTGTATTGGAAGCTGGATAAAGTAGAGGCGGAACTGAAGGAGCGGATCGTGGCGGAAGCGGAGAGGGTGTATGCGATCGCGCAAAAACACAGCGTCTCGTTTAGAACAGCCGCCTACATTCACGCACTCAGTCGCCTAGGCGAAGCGCTCAACGACAGAGGCACCCGCGACTACTACAGAAGTTAAGGTAAGGAGTTGATACAATCAGTAGCACTCTTTCCCCTAACATCCCCCTAACACCCGTGGCCAAACAGCGAATCGATACGCTTTTAGTAGATCAAGGCCTATGCCCATCGCGGCAGCAGGCGCAGCGATGGATTCGTGCCGGAGAGGTAAAAATTGCGCAGCAGATTATCGACAAGCCGGGCACACTAGTCGCGCTCGATGCGATCATAGAGCTGAAAAAGAAGCCACCTTTTGTCTCACGCGGAGGTGAAAAGCTGGCTAAGGCGCTCAAAGCCTTCGATGTGCAGCCCGAGGGCAAAATCTGTTTGGATGGCGGTATCTCTACCGGTGGCTTTACCGACTGTCTTTTGCAGGCAAAGGCGCAACAGGTCTATGGCGTAGATGTCGGCTATGGACAAGTCGCTTGGAAGATTCGACAAGATCCTCGTGTCGTGCTCAAAGAACGCACCAATATTCGCCATCTCACAGCAGAAGAGCTGTATGAGAGAGAAGAGCTTGCTACGCTAGGCGTGATGGATGTCTCTTTTATCTCTTTGGCCAAAGTGCTTCCTGCTTTTTGGTCACTCCTGGCAGCGCCCCGCGAAGTGATTCTTTTGGTAAAGCCTCAGTTTGAAGTGGGTAGAGAAAAGATTGGGAAGAAAGGCGTCGTTCGCGATGCAAAAGATCAAGCGGGGGCAATTCTCCAAGTCACGCAAGCGGCAGCTAGACTAGGCTGGCACTATCGAGGATTGACTTGGTCGGAAACTGTAGGGCCAGCCGGGAATATTGAATACTTACTATGGCTACGTTCTGATGAGGAAACGCAGCCTTGGCCCGAGATAGGAGAGTTGTGTGAGGTGACAAAAGCAGC
>JBHJIY010000141.1:0-4372 GCA_050042985.1 Phormidesmis sp.
GCGGAGCGTGTGTACAAGGTCGCCGCTGCGCAAGTCGATTACGCCGAGGCCACAGCGAGGGGTTGCGCCTTTGTCGGCGAGGGTTTGGTCGAGCTGTAGGCCTTGAAAGCTTTTGTTGTGCCGAGGCTCGGATAGGCCAACGATGGCAAAGTCTCCAGCGAAAGCGAGGCCGCGCAGGTAGCCAGGGCAAAACGTAATGGCGGTAAATTTGCCTGTGTCCATATCAATATGGCCAAACTCACCAGTCCCTGAGTTCAGCAGCCAAAGCTTCCCACGATACCAGCGCGGTGAATGCGGCATCGAGAGGCCAGTAGCAATCACCTCGTTGCTTTGCATATCTATCACGCAGCCGCCCGACTGCCGATGGTCGCGCCAAGCATCGGCAACGTCGCTTTGGCCGATGGCTGTAGTGTAGCGAGGCTGACCATCGCGCAGCGCCAACCCGTTGAGATGGCAGCGGTCTTCGGCGGCTAGCTTACTGATGAATGGCGGCTGCCACACGGGTACGAAGCTGTGGGTGCTGCTGACAGTGCCCAGACAGCTGAAAAGCGTGTTCGCAAAGATAGGCTGGTCACTGCCTGTGGGAATGACGATATCGTGAATGTCCAAATCGCCTGTCACGTAGCTCTGCTGCGGCACGTAGAGGGCATCGTAGCCCTGGTAGGTTTGCCCGGCGTCCAGGCTATTTTCAAATCGCCAAAGCTGATAGATGGTGCTGAGCCACAGCGTAGAACCTTGCACAAACAGACCCATACTGCGCTCGAACGTGCGTTCAAAAACAGATAGCTTACCGCTGGACTGTAAGCCAATAAAAAAGAGCTTGCCCGCCTGATAGGTGGTGAATGCCAGGCTAAGATTTTGTTCGGCGAGCCAAGGGGTAAATTGCCGAGAAGCACTAATTTCTAGCTGAGGCGGTGGCGCGTTGGTCGCCGGATCATTTGGCATGACAGTCGAGTTCCTTGCAGCTTTGATAAAGATACCTCAGTGAGTCCTATGTCATCAGCATCTCAGGCCATGCCGCCAGAAATGCGATCTTCCTACGGAAGGGCGTTCGCCATCGCGCCTATCACCACCTACCATCACATCTTGGCCCAGCCCACCCAGCAAATTGTCGTCACCACCCTTGCCCCTAATTTCGTCACTACCGCCACACCCAAATAAAATATTTCACTAATCGCTAAAGTTAGGACTCATTAACGATGACCTCCAAGTAGCACGTAGGCACTGCCGCTGCTGGGGTCTTCTGAGTAGCTATATCCGGCAATTGTGAAACTTTACAGGTAGCGGCTCGCGATTAGAGCGCTACAGCTGCGTCCCTTCTTCGGCTGGATTAGAAAGCGCCAGTCGCACAAAGGAGAGACTTAAGATAATCAGAAACAGAACCAACCCAATCGTGCAGGCATAGCTCATGTCAAGATCTTTAAAGGCGGATTCGTAGACGTAGTACACCACTGTTTTAGATGCGCTGCGAGGGCCGCCCTGAGGCATGATGAAGACTTCTTCAAAGACTTTTGTGGCTGCGATCGCGCTAATCACCCCCACCAAAAAGATATACGGCTTCATCAGCGGCAGCGTAATATCCCAGTGCTTACGCCACCCGTCCGAGCCATCAATCGCCGCCGCCTCATACAGGTCTGCGGGCAACCCTTGCAACCCCGCCAAATAAATCACCATGTAATAGCCCAGGCCCTTCCACACGGTGACCGCCATCACGCTAAACAGCACCCAGTCTGGATCGGTGAGCCACGGAAACGCAATCTCTTTTCCCGTCACGCTAGAGATAATTTGGTTCAACAAACCATTCTCGGCGTATAGCCATTTCCAGGCAATGCCCGCCACCACCATAGAAACAACAACCGGCGTGTAGTAAGCCACGCGAAACCAGCGCATACCTTTGAGCTTTTGGTTGACTAGGATGGCAAGAAGAAGAGGTGCGATCGCCAATATCGGTACCACACACACCAAATACACCACCGTATTTTGCAGCGTCTTCCAAAACGTCTTGTCCTTGAACAAGCGCTCAAAATTCTCTAGGCCCACCCAGGTCGGCGGCTGAGTCACATCGTACCCATACTCCATAAAGCTCAGGCGAAACGCTTGCAGCGCTGGCCAAAACACCATAAGAATCAGCACCAGCAAAGCAGGCGCTAGGAACAAATAGGGCGTTAAAGATGGTTTAAAGCGCATACATTCGCCTAGTAAATCCAACGTAGGGGCTCAGCAATGCTGTGCCCAGTGCAACAAAAAGGAATAACACAACCTACAAAAACCGGTGAAAGTCCTCACCCAAAAACAACAATCTCTCCGCATTGCGACGACGGGTCAACCCCGCCAGCGGACGCCCCCCAGCTCTGTTCCAACGAGGGAACTCATCCGCAGCCCCTCGCACATCACCCGCATTGAGCTTACGCAACAGCGTAGAGCTGCGAAAAGCCCCCGGCCCCACATTGTAAGTAAAGGACGCCAGCGCCGAAAATTGATTGTCATTAATCGTCGTTTTTACGCTGTCATTAATCGACTTCTCAAACCGCGACAAATCTTCCTGCAAAAACTCAATCGCCTTCTTCTCTGTAATCGACATACCCGGCTGCACACCCCGCGTCGTACCAAAGCCAATCGTCCAAATACCCACCGCATCACGATAGGCACGCAGCCGCAGCCCTTCAAAAGACTTGATCAATAAGAGTCCATTATTATTGGTGCGCTTTGGCCCCAATGTCTTACTAGACCCTGCACCAGAACCTGCGCTACCAGAAACAGGTGATGTCGCCAGCTCCGGCTTGGGCTTAGGCTCAGGGCCACCGCTAGAAACCGTCATGCCTCTAGGCGCATCCGCTCTGCTAAACCAAGCCTTCATCCCGACGATGTTTACCACCTTCTCCGCTTCGTTTCGCGGTGATGGATACTTAGAAATTTTGGAGATGTAGTGTCCCCCTTCCATCAAATAAAACGCGACATCGGTTTCCTTTACCCAAGTTCCCATAGCTGCACATCCCAAACAAATGACATCAAGCCCTATATAACCTCATTTTGACGTGATTTTAACCGCTGGTATCTGATTATACGCAGGGGTACAATCAGCTCAAATCACCCCTTATAAATGAGCTTACGAACAGGCGCACAAGAAAACCATCTTCGCACCGCCGTACGTTCAAACTATCAGTGCGGTATCCAGCATTTCTGCAATTTTCTCAAAATTGCTCTACACTTCTCCCGTATTCTCGCTGAATAGGTTGTCTCAGCTCGTCTTTTTAGTAGCTGCACCGCACCTACACCATCAGCTAACCGTCAGCCAACCGTTCACGTACAATAAAAGAAAAATCACTACCGTTTATGGCTTCTTCGGCAACCTCATTCGAGGCTCCTTCAGATTATTCCAGCTCGCCTACCGCACCCGTCATTCGCCGCTTGCCCAACGGGCTCACTATCATTGCAGAGCAAATGCCCATTGACGCGGTCAACCTCAGCATTTGGCTGAATATCGGCTCCAAGGTAGAGTCCGATGCGATTAACGGCATGGCTCACTTCCTAGAGCACATGATCTTCAAGGGCACGCCACAAATAGACTGTGGCGAGTTTGAACGCTTAATCGAAGAGCGAGGCGCAGTCACCAACGCAGCCACTAGCCAGGACTACACCCACTACTACATCACCACTGCTCCCCAGGACTTCGCCGTCCTCGCGCCGCTACAAATCGAGCTAGTGATGAACCCTAGCCTGCAAAACGACCACTTCGACAAAGAGCGGCCCGTCATCCTAGAAGAAATTCGCCGAGCGGAAGACAGCCCTCAGCGCCGAACCTTCTATCGCTCTATGGAAATGAGCTTTGACACGCTGCCCTACCGTCGCCCAGTGCTAGGCCCCAGCGGCGTGGTAGAAGAACTCACCGCCGAGCAAATGCGCGCCTTTCACCACACGTGGTACCAGCCGCAAAATATGACCGCTGTAGCCGTCGGCAATCTACCCGTAGAAGAGCTAATAAAAACCATCGAAGACAGCTTTGAGCAGGCAATGGCTCGCGGCAACCGGCAGCACTCCAATCCTGAGATGGTGTCGCAAGTCCCTTCCAATCAGCCTGAAAGCCCCTTTCCACACATTCATCGCAATGAATATGTCGACGAAACCTTGCAGCAGGCTCGCCTCGTTATGGGCTGGCGCGTGCCGGGGATGCAAGAGCTAGACGAAACCTACCCGCTCGACGTGGTGGCATCTATCTTAAGCAGAGGCCGCACGTCTCGGCTAATCAATGATTTGCTAGAGAGCCGTCATGTGGTGAATAGCATTTCGGCGAGCAACATGACCATTGGCAATCAGGGTGAGTTCTACATATCGGCGCGGGTGCCTATAGGCAAGTTAGCGGAAGCGGAAGCGG
>JBHJIY010000142.1:0-14862 GCA_050042985.1 Phormidesmis sp.
TGGTGTGGAGGCGGCTGGGCGAGATTTGCTCAAGGAGCTGCCCGCGCTGACGAAGGGGCAGGTGATTATTTCTGGAGCCTGTGTGAATACGCCTGTGATGTGTCAGGTGCGCCAGCGGCTCACGAAACATGGCGGTGAGACCATGGATGCACCGATTGAGTGGCAGAAGCATTTTCAGGGGAGTAGGGTGCGATCTCAGACGATAGACAGAGCGCCTGTGGCTGCAAAGGCCAAGGCGAGGACGCTGAAGGGAGTTAGTTTGGAGTGACTATTTTCTATGGAAACGCTCAGCGATCGACTACGCTCAGCCACCAGACTGTTTCCTGTTTGAAGGCTTAGTGCGTTGCTGAGCTGAGCGGCTGGATTATTGATTGGCCGCAGCTTCGGCTAGTGCTGCTCGGCTATTGTCCGCGTAAGACTGGACTCGCTCTTCAGCGAGGGCGTACTGTTCGCTGCTGTCGGGAATTTGAGCCATCAGGTCGGAGGCTCTTTGCCAGCGCGCTGCAAGCTCTAGCCATTCAGCAGAGGTGGTTGCTGTTTGGCCGTCTGTAGCGGCCTGATTGGCGATGCGTACGGCTTCGGCGAAGGCATCGGCAGTAGCACCTGTATTGTTTGGTGGGCTATTAGCAGCGGATGCCGTATCAGTAGGTGCGCTATCAGATGGGGAGGGCTCACTCGGTGGAGCGCTAGGCGTGGTTGACGGTTGACTTGTAAGTGCGTCGGCAGCAGGCGGCGGTGTTTCAGGCGTTGTGTCAGCGGTTCTATCGCCCGCGTTGTTATTAGAGGCTGCTTCGCTGTCCGGCTGTGCTGGTAGCGGCGGCAAGTCTGGTTGGGGAGGTTGCGGTGCTTCTGTGCTATCTACCGTCTGTGAGGTGCTGCCTTGGTTTCGCAGTCCAAGATCTTCGCGAAAGATCCAGCCGGTGGTGAGGACTAGTAGGGCGATCGCACTGCCGCCGATGAGCTTGCTAGAAAGGCTGCCTTTATTTGGGTCAGGCTCTGTGATGTCTCGAAAAATAGGACCGGCTGGTTTGAGATTGCGATCGCGAATCCAGCGATTCACAAAGAAAGGTCGCTTGAGCGTAATGATTTCTGACCATAGCAGCGCGTTCTCTGGGTCACGGTTGATTTCTTCTAGCCATAGCAGCTGCTCCTCTTTAACAATGCGGCTGTTGATCTTCACCCGACTAATGCGGTGAGGGCTAATGTTCTCTAATATTTGGCGAACCTGACTCACCACCTGCTGCTGCTCTAGCTGGTCGGGAGAGGCGGCTTCGCACAGGAGCTGAAGCATCCCATCGGCTACGACTGCGCGGGTGCGAATGCCCCGATCTGCTAGGCGCTCATTCAGAACTTGAATAATAGCGGCAACGCTGCCTTGGCGGGCCTGGCCAAAGGTCTCACTAGCTGGAGTGCTCATGGCTGACATAGCGGTGGATGTGGACGACTTTTGGACCTTCTATAGAGAATACCTGAAAGTGCGTTTTCCCCCTATGACTTCGGCTACGCTCAGCCACCGGACAGTATCAGCCACCGGGCAAGAAGTGTGTGGGCTAGGGCATATGCGGTGCGGTGTGTCGTTGTAGCGGCGGAGGGTCCAGTTTTCGGGGTTGAATTGGTTTTGGCCTAGGGTTTGCCAGTGGGTGCTGGCGAGCCAGAACTCGAAGATGGCGGTATGGGGGATGGTGATTTTCCAGGTGCGATCGCATCCCATGATTACCGCGATGATGTGTAGCATTATTCCTGCATGGGAGACGGCCCAAATGGTGTCGCCGGGAGTATGGCGACTCAGGAGCTGGTTGACCCAGGTTTGGGCGCGGGTTCTAGCTGCGATAAGGGATTCTGCCTGGGGAACGGGCTGCCAGGCTAGAGAGGTCATGAGCTGTTCGCAGAGGTTGGGATACTGCGTAGTTGCTTCTGCCCAGGTGAGGCCCTGAAAAATGCCTGGATGCATCTCTTGCAGGTCTGTGTGTTGCTGCACTTGGATTGGGTGGTGCGCTGTTTGGAGGGTTTGCTGAAGGGCTGTCGCTGTTTGCTGAGCGCGGAGAAGCGGACTGCTGTAGAGATGGGTTGGCAGGGCTTTGTGGGGTCTCAGTGGATTGGGCAGCGGATTTGGCGGGGACTTTGGGGGTTTTGGCAGTGGCTTACTACGTGTGAGATCGATCAGGGTTTGGCTGAGCTGTTGCGCCTGCTGCTGGCCCAGGGGTGACAGTGAGGTGGATTGCTGGCCTTCCATTCGACGCTGGGTATTGCCAATAGATTCGGCGTGACGAATAAGCAGCAGCTTTAGATAGTGCAAGTTAGGTGGTGTGATTCAGAAGAGTGTGATTCAGAGGCCATGACACAAGAGACACTAGTAGACGGTCAACCGTTTACAATTAACTCATCAAAAAATATTGGAAAATTACGCATCTATGCCTGACGCGTTTGTGACTTCTGTGCATTAGATAGTAGTCCCACACGTTAGATAGTAGTCTAGTGGGTATATTTTCTTTGAAATTTGCTTTAGAATCTCGCCTTTAAGTCCTTTCGCTGAGTCCTTCTATCTATGCTGCTAAAGTCAACTACTCGCCACATTTTGATCTATGCGGCAACCATTGAAAACAATGAGATTATTCCGAGCGATCAGCAGCTGACGATTGATGTTGACCCAGAAAATGAGTTCTCTTGGACGGAAGAGACCCTGCAGAAGGTGTATCGAGAATTTGACCGGCTAGTAGATGACTATGCTGGTGAAGCCCTGACAGACTACAACTTGCGGCGAATTGGTTCGGACCTAGAACACTTCATCCGTGCGCTGTTACAGTCGGGAGAGATTAGCTACAACTTGCGTAGCCGTGTGCTGAACTACAGTATGGGCTTACCGCGTGTGATTGAAGAAACGGCTGTAAAGGAGTAGTGTTCGCTAGTGATTAATTGCCCCAACCCTAGCTGCAAAGCTGCAAATCCTGAAGAGGCCGAGGTCTGTCAGGTTTGTCAGTCTGTGCTGCCACATTACTTTTTGTGGGGGGTGGGCGATTTGGTGGCTTCGCTCAAGCCAGGAACGATGCTCAATCAGCGCTATCTGTTGAAGCGTGATCGCACTTTTCTGGATACAAAACCTGGTATTTTGCCAGAGTCTTTACCTGAGATTCCTGACTTTTTGACGCCTTACTTGCATTTGTCGGCCTATCCGCTGCATGTGCCTCGGCCTTACTCAGTGCTAAGAACGCCCGATAAAGACTACGTGCTGATGCTGGAGTCTTCGGCGCTGTGGGTTGCTACGCCTACAGAGGTGCCCACTCAGCTGCCTCGGTTGATCAATCGCTGGGCAGCTGCGCCGCCGCTGCGACAGCTCAACTGGCTGTGGCAAATTGCCCATATTTGGGATGCGTTTGCGGCTGAGCAAGTAGCAGCTACCTTACTAGATAGCAGCTTGCTGCGAGTAGACGGCTCGATTTTACGTTTGCTAGAGCTGGCCTCGCCCATGCCGGACGTAGGTGGCACCGGCATGGGTGAAGTTCTCCCTCAGCCGACGCTAGTGGATTTGGCCCGTAGCTGGCAGCCGCTGGCAGAAAGCGCCCATCAGGCTGTGAGGGCTTTTTTGGAGCGGCTGTGTGTAAGCCTAGAGCGGCAGCAGCTAAATGCTGAGCAGCTGACAGAACAGCTGAGCTTGGCGATTACGGTGTGTGCGAGTGGGCAGCATGTGGCCTATGACCTATCGGTCAATACCGACCAAGGGCCGACCCGAAAACGCAACGAAGCTGCCTGTTTCCCAGATAGCGGAACAGACGAGAAGCTAACGAGTGAGCAAACAAAAGACCAGCCTCAGCTGCTGATAGTTTGCGATGGCATTGGTGGGCATCAGGGCGGCGATGTTGCTTCCAAGCTGGCGATTTCTACGATTAGACAGCAGTTGGCTCCGCTGCTGAGCGCCGATAGCCCAAAGATGACGGCGACTGAGCTGTCGCTGGCGATTGAAGCGGCGATATGCGCGGCTAACGATGAGATTTCGGCGCAGAACGATCAGGCGCAGCGACAGGCGCGCGATCGCATGGGAACAACCCTCGTGCTAGCGCTGGTTAAAGGGGCAGAAGTTTACATTGCTCATCTAGGCGACAGCCGAGCCTATCGCATTAGCGGGCGCGACTGTCAGCAGGTAACGCTAGATGATGATGTGGCCTCTAGGCAGGTGCGCCTGGGGGGGAGCCTGTATCGCGAAGTGCTGGTGCAGCCAGGGGCAGGGTCTCTGATTCAGGCCTTGGGCATGGGGCCGTCGCAGTCGTTGCGGCCTACAGTGCAGCGGTTTGTGATTGATGAAAGCTGTGTGTTTTTGCTGTGCTCTGATGGGTTGAGTGATAGCGACCGGGTAGAGCAGTTTTGGCAGCAGGAGCTGAAGCCACTGGTAAGTCGGGGCATGAACGATGAAAATGCGACCGCTGAGACCGGTCTGCGACTGGTAGAGCTAGCTAACCGCTGCAACGGTCACGACAATGTGACGGTGGGGCTGTTGAATGCTCAGGTTGTCAGAGTCTCTGACCGAATTGTGCCTAGAGATGTGTCTGCCGATGCGAGTGGTGCGGTGGGTGCCGCTGCCAAAGTCTCCTCAAGAAAGGGAAAGAAAAAGGCAAGGCCGACGACAGCCTTGCAAAGTACAGTTTCTAATCGCACCATTAATTCCACTGGGTCAAAAGATGCTGCAAAGGCATCTGCCACGTCCGATTCTGATGGCAGCGTCGAGATAACGCCAGGCCAGGCCCAGACAGCCCGTTTGAAAAAGAAAGGCGGCAGTGGCTTGAAGAAAGCAGGCATTGCGCTGGTGCTGATTGCGTTGGCTGGTGGCGTATTCTACTCACTGTTTCCAGGGCTACGCTGGCGCTGGCAATCACCTGCTGCTAACCCTGTAACAGGCCCAGACTCAGCCTTGCCCGAGCCGACAGATGTCTCAGGTCAAACGCCTGTGGCTAGGGTGCCAGTCGATATCAAAGTCAGCGCTTATATCCGAATCTTTTCTACAGATGGCTTGGGTATCAGTACTGATACGACGGAGGCGCAGGGAAGTCAGCCAGCATCGACACCTACGCTTTATCCCAATTTGGAACGGGCTACTGACGATTCTAGAAAGCTGACCAGTACGGTTTCGACTGGGAGCATTGTGCAGATATTGGAGAAAGCCGAGTTAGACGATGACCTGTGGGTGCATGTGCAGCTATGTAGTAGCAACAATCTGTCGGATCCACTCTCGGATGGGGGTGAGCCTATTGACGCTAATGCCGATACGCCTGCGCCAGGTGCTGAAGTGCCGCCCTTGAACCGCCCTGAGGCTATTGAAGAAGGGCAACCTCTGGCGATGAAATCTGGTGATAAGGGCTGGATATTGGAGGCAGATCTCGTTGATATTGCAAGGCCTATCCCAGAGGTAGAGGCTAGCCAAAAGGGAAGCTGTGAGGGTTGATGTCAGAACGAGAGTCTCTTTGTCTGTGGGTAGCAGTCGATAGTTTGCACTTCCAGCGCGATCGCTTCGCTATTTGGGTGCTACGTGCGCCTCATCCTAGTGGCCATGTACATCACGACTGTGAGTGGAGTGCTCAACTTGCCCAGTCCTGGCAGAACTGGCAGTCGATGTTTTCGCTACGCGGCCTGCCCCAGGTACCGCATATTCCCTCTGCTTACGTGCCTCAGTTTGTGTTTGAAAGCGTTGATGACGTGGGCGATGGTGCTGACTCTGGCCAGGTTTCTAGCTACAGCAGTCGCTATATGCAGCATTTGGGTGTGAGCCTGTGGCAGTGGCTATTTGACGGACCTATTAGCAGCAGCTTCGATCGCTCTCAAGGTATTGCCATGGGGCAAGAGATTCCCCTACGCCTACGGCTCGAAATTCGCGACCCAGAGCTGATTGCAATGCCCTGGGAGATTATGCAGCCTCAGCCTGGCAGCCGGGCGCTTTCACTCAATCGCAAGATTCTATTTAGCCGTACCAGTAGTGATGTCGATCCCCTAGAGTCGACAGCGTTAGACCGGACGCTGAAGATTTTGCTAGTGCTCGGAAAAGACAGCCCTGGTGATGAGCCGTTGGGTGCGGACGACGCAGATACATCGCTGTCAGCAGATGATGCGTCATCTGCTGATGCAAGGTTGCAGCTAGAGCAAGAAGCTGCTCTGCTGAAAAAAATATTGGAGCAAAGTAGCGACCTCAATGCTCGCTCTACTGCTCGGCGACGAGTTGATATGCTGTTGCGTCCGACGGCGGCTGAGCTATCAAAAGCGGTAGAACAAGGCGGCTACAATGTGTTTTTCTATTCTGGTCATGGTGTTCCAGGGCCAGATGGCGGCTTGCTGTTTTTGTCGGATGCGACGCTGAGCGGGACGGAGTTGGCTCAGGTGCTCACTAGGGCAAAGGTGAAGTTGGCCGTATTTAATACTTGCTGGGGGGCGCAGCCTGAGGAAACTCAGCAAAAGTCTTTACCGCGCAGCAGCCTGGCAGAGGTGCTGCTACACCACGGCTTGCCAGCGGTGGTAGCGATGCGCGATTCGATCGCGGACGAGGAAGCGATTAGCTTTATTCAGGTATTTGCCCAGACTTTGGCTGAGCGGAAGGCGGTGGATGAGGCGGTTGCGATCGCCCGTCAACACCTCCTCACGCTCTACCACTTCAACCAGCCTGCCTGGACACTGCCCGTGCTGTACATGCACCCAGATTTTGACGGTGCACTACTGCTGAGCGAAGAAACGCAAACCACCCAAATCAACGAGCGTACAACGACTTCTTTTGTTCCAGGTCGCCAGCACGCCATCTTGCGTGACCCAGAAAATCTCAGCAGCGAGTGGCCTATTTACAGCGATGTTTTGCGTATTGGCCGTAAGCCCGAAATCAATGACTTAGTGATTGCCGATCCGTGGGTATCGAGCAGCCACGCTGAAATATTCAACCGACGCGTTTCGCCGGGGCAAGCGCAGAATGGCAAGCGAGTGGCCTATTTCTTGCGCGATAAGTCTCGCTATGGCACGTTTTACAAGCAAGACGGCGTATGGCTAGAGGTGCATCGTCAGGAGGTGGCCCTCAGCTCTGGTATGCAAATTCGCTTTGGCAGTCGGTCGGATGGTCAGCTGCTAGAGTTTTTATTAGAAGAGGCTTAGCACGTTTTTTGTTTTGGAAAAGCGTTCTTGTATCAATTTCATATCAATAAATTGAAATAAAAAGTGGCGCGCCGTGCGGAACGGCAAAAAATGCTTCTGTATCCTTCTAAGTCACACATTACAATTTCGTAAGAACAGGTAAACGCATTATTATGACTAACTCTTCCCCCTCTTCCCCCTCTGAGGGCAACACAAACGATGCTGCGCTTGACGTAGCACAGGCCGAGCTACTACAAAACATTTTAGATACTGAACACAGCGCGCCTTGGTTAGCGAGCGAGTCTGCTAGTGAATATACGTTGCAGGTAGAGGCCGCAGGCCAAGCGCTGGAGTTTTCTGATGAAGAAGCGCAGAAGGGCTGGGAAGGATTGTCCGGGCAGCTGCATAAAATTTGGGCTAACGCTCAGACCAGTGTTGAGACGAGTGTGCTGGCTTCACTGCAAGAAAAGTTTGCTGGACGACTGCCGAGTGACTTGCTTAGCTTGATCAGCGAGAAAGCGCAGCAGGTGGCCAAGAGTGGCCAGCCGATGGTGAAGCAGCTGATTACCTGCGTACAAGACGGACTGGACAATATGGCCGAGGCCGACTTGCAGGTGATGGCTCGCCCTATGGCCTTTGCGATGCGCGGTAGCAGCGCGGACGAATTTGTAGAGGCGACGATTCAGTCGGTGCGTCAGGATGATTGGGATGCGCTCTCGCCGATTGAGCAGGCCCGGTTGAGCTTGGCAGCGGCGCGCTATGCGATTTCGCAGACGGAAGCCTAAGAGATTGTCCGAACAGATTGTTTGTGTGGCTGAGCGTAGAGGTGTCTGCGCTCAGTTTTGTTTTGATGTGAAGTGCTCAGCGACCTTTTCCACAATCCAGCTGCTTAGCCTGTCTAGTGGAGTAAAAACAAGCCAAACTCGATGCCGAAGAATAAGATTATTAGACGACACTAGAAGCAGGCTCTTCCGATCTTTTGGTGAACCAAGGCGACTTGCGGGAGAGCTTGTTGCTTCAGTCGGACATAGTTTTGGCCGGCTTTTCACGGCTAGCAGCTTGACATTCATTAATGATTGATATTTGCCTAAGGCTCAGTGATTGTTGGTACGGATACAAAAACGCCGGCAGTCAGATGGGTGCCGGCGTTTTCTTCGCTCTGGATCAATTTATTTGCCAGTATCGATTAACTGCTCGACTAGTCGATAGACTGACGGCGCTTTTTCAAAGACAAGCTACTTAAAGCGCCAAATGCTAGCAGACCTAATGTTGCGACTGGCTCAGGTACTTCAACGCTATCATCCTCTCCGATGGCGATTTGTGAAGCGCTGATTTCAGCATAGTCAAATGCGAGATAAGGTTCATCATTTGCAATCACTTTCGCTGTGATTGCGCCATTGAAGTCATCGCCAACCGCTTGAAAGACTTCCTCGAAAGTTAACTCAACAAAGGCAGACTGCACCCAGCCATCAAAGCCTTCTTTATTCTTCTGTTTGGTGAGTTCTCTGGTAAAGGAGCCATTTGCAGTTGTAAATTCGATTTCGGCATCTTGGACGTCGTAGTCAGCAAACAACAAGTTGAAGTAGAGAGGGTCGCCTTCCTGGATGTCTTGCTGATTAACGGAGAAATTGAAGTCGAACACAGGCTGTAGAATTTTGCTGCCGCCTATGCTCTCAGAATACTCCGCTTCGGCTGTCTCGATTTGGCCATTTAGAGTATTGAGTTGTTCTTGAATTGCAGATTTCTCGGTCCAAAGCCCTTTTCGTTCCTCTTTATCTGCTTGGAATTGCGCAGTGTTCAGGGGCGTGATCGCATCGTCAAGTTCCTTGATCTGAGGGTTTAGGATGTCTCTCCTGTACGCACGCAATTCTCTTCTTTCCGTTCTGAGTTCAGAGGTGAGTCCGCCCTCATCTTCGAACGCATCAATCTCAGCGATTCTAGTGTTAACGTCTTTTCTTTCATCGGTCAGAGGTTTTCTGGCTGCCCATAGTGGTGCCAGTTCCTCAGCAATAGGGTTAACCTGCTCATTTAGAATGTCAATCCTTGCTTGCTTTTCATCGCGTACAGTACGCAATCCTTCCCTTTCCGCCCTTTTGTCCGCTGTGGGTCTCAGGAAGCTGGTGGAAAGAGAAACATCTGTAAACTGAGAGCCGCTGCTGCCGTTATCTGTAAAGCCACTGCCTGTTAGCAAATTTGTTGCGTTGCTTCCGCGATGGTCAAAGTCATCGCCTTGATAGGTCGCAAAGATGCTGTTGCCGTTGAGATCAGGTAAGAAGTCACCATTGCCAAGGAATCCCTGTCCATCGACATTGACTGCGCTACCATTGGCGGCACTGTAGCCAGCGCCAGTGCCGTAACCAAAGCCATCAACGTCGCCAATCCTAATCGAGGTAAAGCCTGCTGCCTGGGCTGCCGTTGCGGAAAGCATACCTCCTATGACGGCTATGAGTGCGCTTTTCGTTAGCAGGGAGATCCTTGACATAGAATTCATGGTTTGGGAACCGTTGTTGAGATAGGTTACGCACCCAGAGTATGTAGTTTTTTGGGGTGTGGGCAGAGGGATTCCCGAGGGGTTGCAGCAGTCATATGCAATCTACACAAATGTGAGAGCGGGCTGAATTGTACTAAGCATTCTTTGTGCTTGATACCCTAAAAGTAGGTGTTATTTCAGGCAAAAGGCAGTATCGATGGCTCGTGAACGGTAGCGTCTGAGCGTGATTACGAGCCCTATTCCGTAGATCTCGCATAACGAAGGTGTCGCGCTCCATAAGCTGTTTCAGCAGATTCCGAGCGAGCGAAAACAACCAAGTGCTTGATCAGTCTTCAGTGTGATTACAGCAATGGCAGCGAACGGACCCCTCCGTTTGCTGCCATTAGATAACCAGACATGCCGTCCTTGCAATTGTCACAATCAGAAGAAATCTAGACTCAACACAGTAAAGAGTTTTCTTGATTCAGTAGACCCTAGAAATTAGTAGACCCTAGAAAACGCAGTATTTTTCGATATTTTCGTTGAGTTTGAGCACCTGCGGTCGTCTCTTGCGCAGAACCAAATGAATCGCCATATGTAGTGTTTCACTGCTGATAGTCAACCTGAGGGAACCATTGGTCGGCGCTTGTAAGATCGTTCATCGGCAAGACCCACCTGGATTTGCTGTCTTGCAGAAATGATTTTGGTGGGACTATTTTGATGACGTTGCGTCTTCAGTCGGTGTTTGAGATTGGCTGATCGTATTGCGAATTTGCCTGCTGACAGGTGTGGCAATGCTGATAAAAATGCCAATTTTTAGGAATAGGGGAATGAGCTCTGCTGGCGCGATGCCCAGGGACTGTGCGGGTGCCCAGTTGACGAGCAAAGATGCACCAATGCCAAACAGAAAGCTGAGGCTAGAAACGCTGAAGGCGACTTTTTTGAGGGTGATGTTCCAGCCCATCCACACTTTATTGATGAGGTAGTCTAGGCCGATTTCTTGCAGGCTAATGAGTAGGCCGCTGATGAAGCCAATGGCAGTGGCAGCAATGAGAGAGGAATCGATAGACATAGGTGTGGGTGGCGGCTGAAGGCAATGAGAAGATAGCTGTTTGGCTTGTTGCTTTTGGCTTATTGCTTTTGGCTTATTGTACAGTGCGTTAAAAAACTGCTGATACTGCGATCGCTAACGGTGTCTCATGCACAGACTATGAATCTCCTCAAATCCTATACTTGAGGCAAGTCACTTAGCCAATGTCCTCAGATGCGCCCCTTTCTTTCGACTAGTCTCAGCATTGTGATGCTTTTCAGCACACCCGTTGTCGCCCAAGCTCAAAGTATAGAAATCCTCATTCAGCAAGGGACTGCAGCCCGTGAGTCAGAGAACTACGAAGAAGGTGAAAGACTATTTCGTGAGGTACTAGAACTCGATCCAAACTATGCACAAGCCTACGCAGAGTTAGGGTTTTTGCTAGAGCGGCAAGGTCGAACGGAGGAAGCAGAAAGGGCATTTCGCGAAGCCCTACGCCTCGCGCCTGACAATGCATCGACTTACGCTAACCTAGGGGCCGTGCTTGCTCAGCAAGGTCAATATGAGGAAGCGGAAAAGGTCTTTCTTGAGTCCTTTCGCCTCGACCCTACTAATGCGTCGGCTTACGCTAACCTAGGCGCTATGCTGGTGTCGCAAAATCGAACAGAGGAAGCAGAAAGAGCCTACCTGGTTTCCCTTCACCTCGCCCCCAATAATGCGTCGACTTACTATAATCTGGGCATTTTGCTTGGCCAGCAAGGTCGATATGAGGAGGCCGAAAGGGTTCTTCTTGAAGGCATTCGGCTCGCCCCCAATAATCCATCGACTTACTTCGCTCTGGGGGCTGTGCTTGAGCGACAGGGGCAACTGGAGGAAGCAGAAAGCGCTTACCGAGAAGCCTTACGCCTTGACCCAGACAATGCCTCGATCTATCTCACCTTAGGTTTGTTTCTTAAGCAGCAAGGGCGGACGAAGGATGCAGAAGGGATCTATCGCGAAGCCCTGCGCGTTGATCCAAACAATGTGCCAATCTACTACAATTTGGGCATTTTGCTCGGGCAGCAAGGCCAGTTGGAAGACGCAGAAAGGATGTTTCGCGGGGGCATTCGCCTTGACCCCGACGATGCGCCCCTTCGCTTGGCCCTAGCCATTTTGCTTGAGCAGCAAGGGCAATATGAGGAAGCGGAAAGGACTTTCCTTGATTCTTTGCGCCTTGATCCAGGTAATGGATCGACCTATTTACTCCTCGGTCGACTGTTTGAGCAGCAGGGTCGAGTGGAGGAGGTGGAAAGAATCCAGCGCGAAGCTACCCGCGCTGCTTCAAACAATGTGTTGACCCACTTAGCGCTAGGTTCGACGCTTTTGCAGCAAGCGCGATATGAGGAAGCGGAGAGCGTGTTTCGTGAAGCCTCGCGCGTCGATCCAGGCAATACGTTGGCTTACTTAGGATTGGGATCTATTGCTCACACACAGGACCGTTTGGACGAGGCCGCTACTTACTATGAGAAAGTCCTGGAGATTGAGCCTGGAAACAGGGCTGCACAAAACGGACTGGAGCAGATAAGGATTGGGAATGTAACGGTAAGAGATCCTGATACTCAAGAAGTGATTCTTGAGATCCCGTCGGATAGGGTTATCTTTATTCCTAACCCGCAGTGATGTTTCGAGTGCTATTTCTGTTGGGCGATGGCCAAGCCCTTCCGAAAGAAGATCGCAAACGCACAGCCTCTTACTAACCTTCTAAATACCCAAACGTCTAAATAACAGAGCCAATCTGCTCAATGAAGTAGTCTTCCTGAACGCCTAGTCGGGTCGCAAGCACCAGCCCTTTTTCAAAGGCTTTTAGCGCTTCCAAGTTGTCACCTTTGCGGCGCTGAAGCTGACCAATTTTGTCGTAGGCATTCATTAGGCCGTAGTCGTTGTAGGCCTGCTGCTCTACAGGGACGAGTAAGGTGTATGCGCCGAGGGCTTTTTCGGTAAGGGCTAGTGACTCGTAGAGTTCGCCGAGGTCTTTGAGGACTTGGGCAGAGAAGCTAAACTGGTCGAACTTTTGGGCGGTGCTGTAGGCGGCGCGGTAATAGTCGATGGCGCTGGTGTGAAGGTTGAGGGCGCGGTAGTTTTGCGCGATCGCAACCATCAGCTCAGGAAATTTTTCTTCTGCTCTTTGGTCTCGGTATAGTTCTAGCAAATCCGTTTGCGCGCGCACTGCATTGGGGAGTGACTGGGCCGCCTGATAGGTATAGGCCAGTTGCTCAAGATACTCGATTTCTTGGGTGGTATTGCCACTGGCTCTGGCGTTGTTTCGCAGCGCGAGGTAAAGATTGGTCGCCTCAGCAAACTGGAACCACGTGACGTGAAGCTCCGCGAGGGGTAGCTGCTGGGCTGCTTGGGCTTCAGGATCGTTGCTGCTCAGCAAAATCAGCTGCTCATAGACTTCTACCGCAGACTCAACGTCGCGCAGCGTTGTGAAGGTATTGGCCAGTTGACTGAGCGTAGCCATGTCGGCGGTGGTTGCGCCGGATATGAGCGAATCTTCTGGGACGCCCATGTCAGGGCCGCCCAGCTGTGCTTCTGGCTCTGTTTCTGGTTCTATGCCTAGCGAGGTCTAGACCGCATACCAGATCTCTCGGGTTCGGAGGGTTAGCAGCTGCACATCTACAGAGCGCTGCTGTGTCCAGGCGATGTCGGCAACGCGGGCGATCGCATCGAATTCTTTGCTGGTATCGAGCACTCGTCTTAACTTCAGTTCTCGTCGCCACAGGGCAAACGCTGCATTGGGAGCGCCGGCAGCGAGTAGCTGGGTGGCCTGCTGGTTTAGCTGATCTAAGTTAGCTGCGATCGTCTGTTTTTCTAGTGGACTGTAGTCTCGCTCGACCGGCAGAGCGGGCAATAGCGGATCGCGCGGTTCTTGTGCGAGCGGATCAGCCAAAAATTCCGCTCGCAGCTGTGGGTTGACCTGCTGAGCATAAACCCTAGAACTAAAGCCACCCGTTATCAGCACACTGCCCAAAAGCGCGTAGCTAAAGCTGCCTTTAACGAGCGTTGTAAGCCGGTTATGGATGGTCACTTTGTCAGTGGTTTTCTCAGTAGTTGGGGCCGTGACTTTTGCGATTGCAACACCAATTGATTTGGCGAAGACGGTCGCGTTACGTAAACAGGTGTACACAGTTATTCGCAGAACTTTACGGTTTATCAAGTGGCCGCAACAATCGCCTGTGCCGTGGTTTTGGTCGGTCCTAATCTTGCTCTTCGTCTTTTTAAGCGTAAGTAACCTGTGAAAAGGCGGTGGCAGTGGGTTTGGCTGCTTCATCCCAGCCTCTTATTGCGGTAGTGTGGTGATCTTGTTGCTGAGATATTTTCGATAGAATCAGCGCTCATCACCATAGCAAACGCCCGCTAAGTTATGTCTTCTAACGTTGCCACTCGTACAGTTCGGATCGGTTCTCGCAAAAGCCAGCTGGCCCTTGTGCAGACCCACTGGGTTCAAGCTGAACTCAGTAAAGCCTTTCCCGATATTAATTTCGAGGTTAAGACAATGGAGTCTAAGGGCGACAAAATTCTGGACGTTGCCCTTTCAAAAATTGGTGACAAAGGTCTCTTTACCCAAGAGCTAGAAGACACCATGCTTAGCGGCGAGACAGACTTCGCAGTGCACTCGCTGAAAGATTTACCGACTAATTTGCCAGAAGGTCTCATGCTGGGATGTGTCACCGAGCGCGAAGACCCTGCCGACGCACTCGTAGTGCACGAAAAGCATAAGGACAAGCAGCTAGACACGCTGCCGGAAGGTTCGGTGATTGGTACGTCTTCTCTGCGTCGTCTTGCTCAGCTGAAGCATCACTTTCTCCACTTCAAGTTCAAGGATATTCGCGGCAATGTGAATACTCGCCTGCGTAAGCTCGATGAGGGTGAGTACGACGCGATTGTGTTAGCTGCGGCTGGATTGAATCGGTTGGATATGAGCGATCGCATCCACCAAATTCTCCCTCCTGACATCTCCCTTCACGCCGTTGGCCAAGGTGCCCTAGGCATTGAATGCCGCCAAGGGGATGACGATATTCTGTCTATTTTGAAGGTTCTAGAGCACGCGCCTACGGCTCAGCGCTGCTATGCTGAACGGGCTTTTTTGCGCGAGCTAGAAGGCGGCTGTCAGGTGCCTATTGGTGTGAATACCACCATTGAAGGTGACACGCTCACACTGAAAGGAATTGTGGCAAGTTTGGACGGGCAGCAGCTGATTAAAGATGTGGTGACGGGGGCTCCGGCGGAT
>JBHJIY010000143.1:0-16795 GCA_050042985.1 Phormidesmis sp.
CTACGGCTTTACCTTCTTGCTGCACCTTTTGCGGGGACTCGTGCGACACATGCCGCGAGCCAAAGCTCAGCACCCCGCTGACCGTGGCATAGTCTCCTAGCAAATCTACGATTCCCTCGCCATATACCCAGGGATACGCACCGCCTAGCGCTCGCACAGATACGCGGCCCTGCGGTTTTATTCTTTTGACGATGCCGCCAATTTCGTCTTTGTGGGCGGTGATAGCGATCGCACCTTTCGGGATTTCTTGCAGATCGGAGGGCATAGCGGTGCTAGTGCCCCTACGGTCCTGTTCTGTCTCAACACTTTTGATGCAGATGATGATATTGTCGGCTTCATCCTGCCAATGCTCTACACCCAACGCTTCTAATCGGTTGAGTAAATACTCATTGACTTCTGTTTCTACGCCGCTAGGAGAATGTTGCATGACTAGCTCGCTAATCACGTCGAAAAAGCGATCTTCAGGCCAGACTTCTGCATTCTCTGAAATGGCTTCAGTCATCAGTAGATGTATTCTCTTCTGTACTGTTTTCTTCTGTGTTGTTGTTGGCTTCGCTGCTGTTAGGGTTACGAATCTCAGCGGCGGTAATGCCCTCAGCAGACTTGCCAAAGCGCCACAGTACAGCAGCACCTTCGGCGCGAGTAGCGGCTTTGTCTGGCTGGAAGAGCGTTGTGTAATTAAAGGCGCGGCGAATGTTGGCAAAGTCGCCGTTTTGATAGTCGGCTAAGACGGCTTGCAGGGTGCGAGGCTCTATTTTGTCGGCGTCTTGAAAGCCCCAGGCCTGCGCAACAGCGCTGATGCTGGCCTCGGGGAGAGCTTGGCGCGTGTCTAGCGGCACTTTCCACAGAAGTAAGTCTTTGCGGGTAAGCGGTGCATTTGGTCGGAAAGTGATGGTGGTGGTGCTGCCGGTGAGTGGGCTAGGAATAATCCCAGCCTCGGCAAGGCCCTGAATGGAGGCAAAGTCTTTATCTGTGATGGGAACGTCTTGAAAAACAGGCTGGGAGCTGTTGACGCCGGGGCGAATTTTGCGGGTGCGTTCGCCCGCATAAAATTTGTTGTTGGTTGCGAGTAGCCACCGGGCGTATTCTCGGCGGGTCATCGCCTGATTTGGACGAAACTCGTCGGCTGCGGGTAGGTTCGCTGGAGCCGCTGCAGGTGGTGCGGTCGAGGTTTCAGCGGGTGAGTCGTCGGTGGTATCGTCGGATGAGTCTGTGGGTGCTGGGGTAGGGGTAGGTGCGGGTGCTTCTGGCGCTCGTACTTCCAAGAGCCCGAGTTCAATTAGATCTACGAGGTAGGGCTGAATTTCTTCGGGCGCTTTGCCAATGTCTCTGTAGTCGCCTGCAATAACGGCGGGTGGAGCTGCTTCTGTGGGTGCTTCTGTGGTGTTACTGTCAGTTTCCTGGTCGTCGGCATTGTCCGTTTCGTCTTCGGACTCAGGGTTGCTGGTGGTTCCAGAGGAATTGGTGGCGCTGCTGTTAGATGTGCTGTCGCTGTTGTTTTCTGTCGCTGCGGCTTCTCCAGCTAGCTGAGGATCTGACTCTAGGCTTTTACCCAGATTGTCGCCTATCTGGCTGCCTTCACAGCCAGATAAAAGCAGCGCACCTGAGATGAGCGCACTTGAGAAAAGCACATTACAGATTAGTGAACGCTGTAGAACTCTGCGCCCCAGATGATTGACTAGATTATTTACAGAAGTCCGAGTCATTACCAGTTCTACTCTCACAAAGACAAAACAATCGTTACGTAAATAAATTGACCTGACAATATGGCTCTTAAACTAGCGTAAAACTGTCCCTGTTTTGTAACTATCCTTTTACGCTTACTGTTTAGCCGCTGGTGCACGCGCCGCTACAAACTATGATCTCACCTATTATTGTCGACTGCGATCCGGGGGTAGATGACGCGATCGCACTTCTCCTCGCCTTCGGACTAGACATGCCCATCGCCGGTATTACCACCGTTGCAGGCAACGTCCCCCTCTCACTCACCTATCCCAACGCCAGAAAAATTTGCGCACTGGCTAGCCGTTCAGAGGTTCCCGTTTTTGCTGGCTGCCCGCGCCCCTTACTCAGGCCGCTGGCCACTGCCGAAGAGGTGCACGGCGCGACCGGTTTGCAAGGTGCCGACTTTCCAGACCCACCGCCTACTGACATCTCCCAACACAGCGTAGACTTTCTCATTCAACAACTGCTGAACGCTTCAGAGCCATTGCGCATCGCTGCACTTGGCCCGCTTACGAATCTAGCCGTGGCCCTGATCCAGTGTCCGCAGATTGCAGACCATATAGAACAGCTTGTAATTATGGGTGGTGCGAGGGGCCAGGGCAACATCACCCCTTCTGCTGAGTTCAATATATATGTAGATCCTCATGCGGCTCATGTGGTACTGAGTGCAGACATTCCGACCACGCTAATTACGCTAGATGTCACCCATCAGGTGCTGACCACGCCCGAGCGTCTGAACCGTATCCGTGCCATCGGCAATGATGTAAGCGCAGCGGCGGCAGGCATGCTCGATTTCTACGGCCAGCAAGACTCTGCGCTTTACGATCTTCCTGGTGGCCCCTTGCACGATCCTTGCGTGTTGGCATACCTGCACAATCCTGACTTGTTCACCACTCGAAAAGTGGATGTCGCGGTTGAAACGATGGGCGATCGCACCCTAGGTCGCACCGTTATCGACTGGTACGGCAAAGGCCAAAACTCAACGATTCAGGTCGCCGAATCGGTAGATGCAGATGGCCTATACCAGCTGCTGATAGACTCGCTGAGTCGTTTCTCGTGAGGTAATATGACAGAGATTCGGTCTTTCACGCACCTTACGAGAAACAGCGAGCCATGGCCTACACCACCGCGCAGCTATTAGATATTCTCGATGCGGAAATGAAAGCTGCCGTACGAGGAGATCGCCTCCTCCTGAGCACCGACAGCCGTATAGACGACCCCGTCATCGCCAAAGCCATCGGCCCACAAAAGCTCAGCCAAATCTACGCCTTCCGCGACTTTCGCGACCAAATTCATCAGTACCAGCTCGCCGAAGGCGTATCGGGCATTGTCTGGCGCGAGTGCCACTTTAAAAACAATGGACAAACACATACTGTTCGCTTTCCCGAAATTCATCCCCAGCTAGCAGCCACCGCTGAAGACAAGCTCAGACTTGGCGCGGCAAAGGGCGCAGTGATTTCCTTTTGGAAACAAGCGGTCGAGGGCCTAACGCTTTGGCGCGCTGGCAATCCACCGGATCCGATTACACCCTCAAAAATAGAAACCCTGATTGAGCACGCTGAATGGGCAGACGTAGAAGCGACTCGCAGTGAGCTGTACTTGCTGCTGTGCTGGGGAAACCCAAAGGAGAGCTATTACGCGTGGGCGTATCCGGAGTCGGGGTGCGATCGCGTCATTGCTGCCCCAGGTCAGCCCAGCGGCATTAAGGTGTAGGCTCCAGCACCGTGCCTTAGAACTGTGCCTCAGAACCGTGCCTCAGAACCGTGTAGATATCGCTGTATACTTGCGAGGCTATGAAGAAGCTCTGCAATGCTCTGCGCTGTTGGGTTTCGGCAGACCTTAACTCAACCTAACCTATGCCTATTGCCGTTGTGACCATCGAAACCCATGGATTTCCTGCTTCCCTTGCAGCCGCAGATGCCATGGTAAAAGCCGGGCGAGTCACCTTGATAAAAATCGCGCCTGCTGACAGCGGTCATCAGTACGTTGTGGTGCGTGGGCCAACAGCTGAAGTCAAGCGATCGCTCGAAGCTGGGCTAAAAGCTGCCAATGCCTGCCACGGTGACGGTGCCTATGCCCATACGCTGATTCCGAATCCTACGCCAAACGTAATTACTACGTTAGAGCTAGATTTCACCGAAGACGCGTTGCCTTTTGCAGAAGAAATAGGACTGGCTCCCAACCAATAGCTAAGCCAGTAGTAGCGTCCTGTCGAGCTGATAAATTGCTTATTTATCTGATAACAAATATCAATCGTTACGCTTGATTGAGACCTATCCCCTTCTCCCCTACAATCGGTAGTGGAGTACACAGAGCGCGCCTCGTGCCACTGCTCCGAAGATACATATTTTTTTGGAGAGTTTAGATGCCACAGGCAGTTGGATCGCTTGAGACTAAAGGGTTTCCCCCTGTACTTGCAGCCGCAGATGCAATGGTAAAAGCAGGGCGAGTCACTTTGGTTACCTACATTCGAGCGGGTAGTGCCCGGTTCTGCATCAACATTCGAGGCGATGTATCGGAAGTCAAAGCTGCTATGGAAGCCGGCGTAGAAGCTGCGCAAAACGCACCCGGTGGCGTACTAGAAACCTGGGTGATTATTCCTCGTCCCCATGAAAACGTGGTTGGCGTATTGCCGATTCAGTTTGATGAAAGCGTAGAAGGCTTCCGCGAAGCCGTTGAAGTGCCTATCATTCCTGGCAGCAGCAGCGGTCGCCAGCCTTCCTAGCGCCGGTTGTTGGATTTAACAATAGATGTGACATTAAAGGGCTTATGTTTGACGGTTAGGATCAGGCATAAGCCCATTCTTTGCCCCCCTCGTTTTCATTCCCATGGCCACGCTGCTCACCAACAAAACGCCAGAAGCCTTTCCCCTCATGGCCGTCGTTGGCCAAGATTCCATCAAGTTTGCCCTGCTGCTTTCAGCGGTAGACCCAGGCCTTGGTGGCGTTGTCATTGCTGGGCGGCGCGGCACAGCTAAGTCTGTACTGGCCAGAGCGCTCTATCAGCTGCTGCCTCCAATAGAGATTATTGAAGACTCTTGTAACTGCGACCCCACTGAGCCCACCGAGTGGGACGACGAGACCGCTAGCCGGTTGGATGCAGATACGCTCGTTGATGACCTACCGACAAAAGTCATTAAGGCTCCTTTTATTCAAATTCCGCTGGGCGTTACAGAAGATCGCCTGCTGGGCTCGGTCGATGTGGCAAAATCCATTCGGTCTGGAGAAAGTGTTTTTCAGCCAGGGCTATTGGCAGAAGCGCACAGAGGCGTACTCTATATCGACGAGATTAATCTCCTAGATGATCAAATTAGCAATCTGTTACTGACGACGCTCACTGAAGGGCGGAACAAAATTGAGCGAGAAGGCATTAGCTTTCAGCATCCTTGTAAGCCGCTGATGATTGCGACTTACAACCCCGAAGAAGGAAACTTGCGAGAGCATTTGCTCGATAGGATTGCGATCGCACTCTCAGCAGATGCCGAACTCACGCTAGAAGACCGCGTCGCCGCCGTAGAACAAGTCAACAAATTCGCTAACAATCCAACAGAATTCCTCGCCGAATTTGAAGAAGAAATCGACTCGCTCAAGACTCAAATTGTCTTAGCCCGCGAGTGGCTAAAAGACGTTCGCATCACTTCCGACCAAATTAATTATCTCGTCACCGAAGCTCTGCGTGGCGGCGTAATGGGCCACCGCGCAGAGCTATTTGCCGTGCGCGTTGCCAAAGCCTGCGCAGCCCTAGATGGTCGCACAACAGTGACCGCCGACGACCTGCGAAACGCAGTAGAACTGGTGATTGTTCCTCGCTCAAGCTCGATTCCACCCATGGATGATGAGCAACAGCCGCCCCCACCGCCACCGCCACAAGACCAACAGGAAGACGATTCGGACGACAATCAGGAAGACGACTCGGATAACGATGACGACAACGACGAGGAGCAAGAAGAACAGCCCGAAACGCCGCCTTCTATTCCCGAAGAATTTGTCTTCGACGCAGAAGGCGTCGTCCTAGATCCTGCGCTCATGTCTTTTGCAGAAAGCACCAGCAAGCAAGGCACCTCTGGTAAAAACACCGTCATTTTCTCCGATGAGCGCGGTCGCTACATCAAGCCCTTTATTCCACCCGGTCAGGCTCGCCGCATTGCGGTAGATGCCACCCTACGAGCCGCCGCTCCGTACCAAAAGTCTCGCCGTGAGCGATTCCCCAATCGCAAAGTGATTGTGGAACAAAGCGACATTCGCGCTAAGCGCCTCGCTCGCAAAGCCGGTTCACTCATCGTATTTGTTGTTGACGCCTCTGGTTCCATGGCACTCAACCGCATGCAAAATGCGAAGGGCGCGGTGCTAAGTCTCCTCACGGACGCCTATCAAAATCGCGATCAGGTCGCACTCATTCCCTTCCGAGGCGAACAGGCCGAAGTGCTGCTGCCCCCGACTCGCTCGATCACAGCTGCCAAGCGGCGATTAGAAACGATGGCTTGCGGTGGTGGCTCACCCTTGGCACATGGCCTAATGCAAGCTGTCCGCGTAGGTACCAATGCGCAAAAGTCTGGCGATGTTGGTAGCGTTGTGATTGTTGCTATTACCGATGGGCGTGGCAATGTGCCTTTGTCTCGTTCTCTCGGTGATGAACCCGACGAAACAGAAGAGAAGCCAGATTTAAAGGCTGAGCTGTTGGAGATAGCCGGTAGCATTCGAGCTACTGGCTATCAAATGCTGGTGATTGATACTGAGCGTAAGTTTGTTTCTACGGGCTTTGGCTAGGAGTTGGCGAAGACGGCGGGGGGTAAGTATTACCAATTGCCGAAGGCGACTGACCAGGCGATCGCATCTATGGCCCGTGGCGCACTCTCCGATATGAAGAACTAGGTCAGGCCAAACTTTACTGTGCTGAAGCTGATTCACTAGGATTTGCCAGCTGTTCAAGATAGCTGATTATGGGCGTGTTGTTGTTTCTTTGTGCGATCGCACTTACCGTACTCCCATCTTTCGCGGCAACAGTTAAATCCCCTCCGGCCTCATGTAGCATCTTCACGATGCTCACTGGGTCTTCTTCTGGAAAATCGCCGTCTCGATAGGTCACTGCAATCATCATCGCAGTGCGCCCTAAGTTGTCTTGAACGTTGGGGTCTGCACCCCTCTCTAGCAAGAACTCAACAGCGTCTGCCTCGAAATGAAAGACGCTGGACTGAAGAATGGATGTTTCAAATTCGCCATCGTCAATATAGTTGACATCTGCGCCAGCCGTTACAATCACGTCTGCCATCGCGTAGTCTCCCTGCTGCAACGCGAAATACAGTGGTTTACTCAATGCCTCTGGCTCATAGCTATTTTTCTGTGTCAGCGCCACGACTTCTTGTGTGTTTCCCATTTCGACAGCGCGCTGAAGCGGCCCACCCATAAGCTGCATCAGCCCAAAGTTCCCACCGATCACTATCAGCGCAGTGAGTGCGGCTAAAAGACCAAAACTATGAGCTGGCTTACGTTTTATTGCGTTAAAAATGTCGCTTGCACTACCCGCTAACCAAAACAGCCCTGCCATCGCCATGAGGCAAAGTACAAGGAGCATCAGCTCAACAGGATGTTTGGGTAAGGGCGTAAAACTGCCTCCTCGACCCATCCCCCAATTCGTATCAAAGACAATATTAATCACGCCCATAATGGCGACGAATAAAGTTGCAGAGGCTATCAGCTGTGCGAACAATTTCATGAGGTCTTTCATGCTGCTCCTTGCCGCTTGGCGGTCTGTAAATCGGTAGCTTTATGCAGATTACCCGCGCGCGATGTACGTCAATCTAAGTTGATACAAACAACTCAATATCTACACCGGATCCAGAAAGTTTCTTGTCAGCTCGTTTCAATTTCTGTAATCGTCTAGAGGGCGGCTGTAGTCAGCCTACAATTGATAAATGCTCCCCCATAGCCACTATCCAATGCCTAAACTCTCTGTTAAGCACGCACTAGGTGCTGTTGTTTCAGACCATCAGCCCGGCGACAACGGTGTTAGAGGTCTGTACGAGGCTATTTTTGAGCCACCTGCGGTGAAAATTCCAATGCAGACAATCACCGAAGATGGCAACGTTTTAGATGCTGCTACGATTTACTACAGCCAGGGCGAACTGTTCTTCCTGAATGCTGCTGCTGAAGGAACTGCTCGCAATTTCGCAACCGTAAACAACAACTTTTACACCTGGAAAGGAAATGAGTCGACTGGGCAACAGCTAACGCGCTTTTCGCGATAGAAGAGATCCCGGCTGAGGTGAGAACTCTCCCTGAAGGCGTTACATTCGAGCCCTCACCTGCTACAGCCAGTACCTATATGGGATATTTGTAAGCCTAACGCTGTCGCTAAGCCTCTGCTATAGCGCTTTTACGGCTGCTAATACGTCGGCTGGTTCTGCTCGCAAGGTGTAGTCTGCTTTGGCGTAGGCATAGCGAATGGTGCCTGTGCTATCTACCACGTAGGTTGCAGGTACGGGTAGCTCAAAGCTGTTGTCGCCGTTGCTCACAGGGATATCAATCCCAAAGCCTTTGTACAGTGGGCGTAGCGACTCTGCTAGGGCAAATACCAATCCGTAATCACGAGCGACCGTGTTGCCGACATCGCTGAGCACGGGGAAAGCCAGCTCATGCTTTTCTGTGATGCTCAGGGCGTTGTCGGGCAGTTCTGGAGAGATTGCAACAACTTGTGCATTTGCCTGCTGAAAGTTGGGGAGAAGCTGTTGAAAGGCGCGAATTTCTAGATTGCAGTAGGGGCACCACTGGCCACGATAAAAGGTAATAACAACAGGTCCGTTGGCTAGCAGCGAGCTGAGCTTGACTGCTTTCCCAGTCGCATCTGGCAGCTCAAAGTCGGGGGCTTGGTTGCCAACTTCTAGGCTGTTGTCGATGATGCCAGAGGCTTCCAGCTCTGCGGTAGCTGTTGCCATGACGTCAACGGTTTCGCTGGGTTTGTTTTGCTTGAATGCATTTTGTGTTTCTTGGAGCTGGTCAGATAGCGTTGTCATGATGTACTTCCTGAGAGTGAATATGTGTGGAATGTGGTTGGTAAACGTGGGAAAGGCGAAAATTGGGAACTGACTGGTCAACATAAGGGCAAAAAAAGAGAGCTGTTAAATCACAGGCAACAGATTTGTTGACAGATATAGCTGTCTGTAGTTGTCAACAAACGGTCTAAACCAAAACCTTGAAAACAGTGTGGGCCTGCTGCTGTAGTTCTGCTAATGGGGTGGGCCCTTTAGACCGAGTAACAATGCCATGCAGAAGGTTGATTGCAAGAGAGCTTAGCTCTTCTGCGGGAATGTCTGTGCGGAACTCGCCTAGGGATTGGCCCTTGGCGATCGCACGACTCAGCAGCGTCTGTATGTAGCCAAAGTGAGCGTTGAGTAGTGCGCTCACTTCATCATCGTGAGGTGCTAACTCTACCAAAGAGTTCAGCATAAAACAGCCTCGCCGAGGCTCCTCTTTTCCCCTTTTATCGATGATGCTGTGCATCCATTGAGAGATTCCCTCTTTTGGAGAAGAAACCGCTTCAAGATGCTCTCGATGACAAACATTGCTTTGCTCAAGGTACCGGCGGAGTGCCAGCATAAACAGCGAATGCTTATCTTTGAAGGCCTTATAAATACTGCCTTTTTTTAACCCAGTGGCACCCATTAAATCTGCCAGAGAAGTTGCTTCGTAGCCACGCAGCCAAAAAGCTTGCATCGCCGAATCCAAAGCAGCCTCTGTATCAAATTCTCTGAGCCTAGCCATTGACGTCTTAGTTTCAACTAAACTCAATGTAGCGTATAAAGAACCGATCGGTCAACAATTTATTTTCTATTTTTCTAGTCGAACCTGTCGCGCTTCTAAGTCGGCACGGTACTGCCATCTCTGCTGGCCATCGGTAATAGTCATGGCCCAGCCAGGCGTAATCACCGCTGCACACATTTCACCAAGGCCCGCCAAGCCAAGGCATGCATCAGACCAATCGGCAGCATTTGCCGCTGTGATTTGCAACTGCTCAGGTGCTACGTTTTGCTGTTTGCCAACTTCTTTTAGCACGGCCTGCTGAATCTCTGTGGGCGGCGTTTCTTGTGACACAGATGTCTCCTCCGATTGTTCTGGGTCTGTGGGTAGTTCCTGCTCCAGCTGTGTGTTTTCAGTACTGTTGTCTGTGCCGCCACCAGTGGTCTCTACTGTGGCACAGCCAACAGTGACGATGCACAACAACAACAACATTGCTACGGTCATAAACTGTTTCACTTTGTGTCCTCAGCCTTACTTTCTAGTGGGGGTGCTGATGGTGTTTATTCTACTCTTTGTCGAACAGCCGAATGTCTGTCAGTGGGTCAGTAAACTCGTTTAATCTCCGTCCCCATCCTCACACGTAATCGTACTCATTATCCATACCTGCACCAGTGATGTAACACTGCCGCTGCCTCAAGCTCGCAATAATGCTGCGGCAAAGCACGTAACGCCAAGGCATGGCAAGGCCAAGGCGTTACGTGCTTTGCTATTGTCTGTGCTCTATGTATTTTGTTTGTGGCTATTCACAGCGTATAGCTGATGTTAATGCCACAAGCAAAGTGCCGGATGCCGTGATGCCTTTGCGAGGGTTACGCGATCGCTACAGCAGATTCAGTCAGGATCTGTCTGATTTGAGCGTGGGTCAACTCTGCATTTGCACTCAGCATTAGCGCCACAACCCCTGCAACGTGAGGTGTTGCCATAGAAGTCCCTGAGAACCGACGGTAGTTGTTCCCAGGTGTCGTAGAGAGAATGCTCACGCCGGGTGCGACCACATATTGCAGGTCAGAGTCATTGCCAGCCGCGTTAGAGAAGTTTGCAAACTGGCCATTTCTATTCGCCGCACCTACAGCCACACCATAGTCGGTGGCATATCGTGCTGGGTAGTCTGGCCGACTTCTCTCGTCATTGCCAGAGGCCATAACAGCAAAGCTGCCTCTGCGGGTGGCATACTCTATCGCTGCTCGGATGCTGGCACTAGGAGAGTTGCCGCCCTGACTTAAGTTAATAACATCCGCGCCATTATCAGCTGCATATCGAATGCCCGCAGCAACATCACCATCTGAGCCATCACGATCTGAGCCCAGCACCTGTACTGGCATAATCTGTGCGTCGTAAGCAATGCCCGTACCGCCCGTGTTGTCGTTTGTTGCGGCAATTGTGCCTGCAACATGAGTGCCGTGGCTATCCTCATCTAGTGGTGTGTTGTCATCGGCGACGAAGTCCCAGCCTCTGACGTTATCAACTAAACCATTGCCATCATCTTCAATGCTATTGCCGGCATTCTCGTCTGTGTTTACCCAAATGTTGTTTCTTAAGTCAACATGGTTGTAGTCAACACCCGTATCGATCACCGCAACAACAACGTTATTCCCGGTATACCCTTGAGCCCAGGCTTCAGGCGCATTGACCATGTCAGCGCCCCAGTTGTTGCCGCCTAGGTTCGCCACAGCAGAGAGAGGATTGGTCTGTCCGATTGCACGGGCGACAGCCGCTGCTGCATTCACCATGCCATAGCCGTAATCACTGTCGAAGTCTTGCGGAACTGTAGCAGCGCTGCTACTCAGCGTTAGCCGATAATTTGTCTCTGCTGAGCTGTATGGATAGACTCTGGCGTAGTAAGTCCCTGCCGCCAATACTTGACTGATATTTTCGTTTCTCGCCCCCCCTTTAGTGGACGTTTTCAGCGATCGCCCGTTGCTATCTAGGAGCTGTAAATCTGCATCCTTGGTCAGGCCTGATAAGACCAAGCTGATGTCGCTCTGCTCGCTAAGGCTAAAGCGATAGTAGTCGTTACGATCCGCTGTGCCCACAGAGTCCTGAAAAGATTGGCTGCCGCTCAGTATGCCAATATCTCTGGCTGCCTCTAAGCTATTTCCAGCCTTGTCCGTAGGACCGATGCCTGTGGCCACCATAGAGAGCGTGTAGTCTGTGCTCGCATTGTATGGGTACACCCTGACGTAGTAGTTACCCGTTTCTAACCGAAGACTGATATCTTCGGAACGGCTACCCGACCGGATAGAGCGTTTGAGCAGTTTACCGCTGCTATCTAGTAGCTGCACATCAGCATCTGCACTCAGGTTACTTAGCGACAGACTGAAATCAGCCCGTTGCGCTAGGTTAAAACGATAGTAATCGTTGGGGTCGGACGTTCCGCTCACAGAGTCTTGGAACGTTTGTTGAGCGCTGAGTGTTCCGATATTGCGGGCGGCAGCGAGGGTGTTGCCCGCGCCATCTTGCAGCGTTGCAGACATCTCTAGGGTATAGTCAGTGCTGCTGCTGCCGTAGCCTTTTACTCTTACATAGTAAGTGCCTGCATCAAGATCTTGCGAGATACTTTCTGATGTAGAGCCCCATGAGAGCGATCTGTTAATGGTTCGACCGTTCTCGTTGAGAAGATAGATGTCAGCATCGTCGCTGAGACCCGTTAGGTTAAGGTCGAATCGGCTCTCTCCTGATAGGGAAAAGCGGTAGAAATCGAGGCGATCGCCCGTACCCACAAAATCTTGAAAAGACTGTACGCTGTTTAGCTCGCCGACGTTATAAGCATTCCTGCGAGAATTGCCGGCCAAATCTTGAGCAGAGACTGACAGTGTTCTTGCCAGCGGTGCTCCTGACGATGAATCGCCGCTCTCAGTGGCCTCTTCTCCGCCGTTAAGCAGTGCATCGGCAGCGTCCGTGGAAGACGTCTCCGTACCGATCAGTAAATCGTCTGATAACGGGGCTAAAGACACTGCTGCTGACAGGTTTTCAGCAAAGTGGTTGCTAAGCGAAGTTGTCTCAGTGAGTTGAGAAGTGACTTGATGAGTCTGGAGAAGTGCATTAGCTAATGCATTTTCAACAGAGGCACCTGTAGAGAGCTGCGCGATCGCATTGAGATAGCTTGAAGCGAGTTCTAAGTTGGATAGCGAAAGCTGTGAACTTTCGTTAGAAATAGTTTCTGAAATGATGTCAGGCGAGGCTTGCAAGTTGACTGCCCGTAAGCCGATACCAAAAGTCTCTGTGTTGCTGAAATTTGAAGTGCTTAGATACATTCTTTACGGTGAAATTAATGATCGTGAGGACAACAATCCACTGAAGCTCTGCATGTCTTGAAGCTCAACATGCCAGCACCTTCGAGCCTCAAACGCCTTTGCTGAAACGCTTGCAAACCCCGATACTGTGAGAGCTTATGTGAGTCTTTTCTCTGCGTTAGCGTATGCCTAAAGCAGAGAGCGGATTGTCCGTGAAAAAACTGTGCGAAAGTTCAGTGCTGCAAAGTGAAAAACTACGACAGTCGTAGCAGTTGAATGTACTTGAAAAGGTAGACATAGAAAAGCGAGCACCCTGTCGCTTTAGTAAACAGCATATCCTTAAAAGCGGTTGATTGGTGCCTGTAAAATTCGCTTCTGCCGGATTCCTTACAAGCCATACTCGCGTTGGCCAACAGTTTCAAGACTCCATCACCAAGTACAATCACTGAATACAATCGCTGAAGCTCACCTTCTGCGTTATGGTGTGCGTGTTTCGTCTGTTCTAATTGCTACAATAAAGAAATGTAGAGCCTGTAGAACATCTCACTTTACGACAGAAATATCAGGGCTTTCGTAAGGTAAGTAAGTCTGATTTCGGAGGGTCGTAATAAAAGACGGAGGCCAAAGAAACAGGTTCTTGGCAACTTGCTGAGATATGGTGCTAGCGCCCCGTAGGTTCGCTCCGTTCTCGGCATCCTGAAGTGCCGCTCTGATTGCCTCTACATCGAATCCGCTATGCAGAGGGAACCGCTGATCTTCAGCCGCAATCACCGCAAGGGCCATCTCGGGCGATATTTGTCCGTAGAGTCGATGTCTGTGCCAGATAGTCGAGCATGGGTGTATTGTGCTTTTCTTTGGCGATCGCACTCACTGTCTTTCCATTGTCAGCAGTTCATACGCCACTGTTTTTGTTTCATTTAGCGAGCCTTACGGTAGCCAATGAATTTCGCACTCAATAGATTGATCTAGAGTGTGGTCGATTCGGCCTCCCTTTAGTACTTTCTCTTGTTGGTGCGTAATTGACTTCTTATAAGTATGAAGCGGTTCCTGTTAGGTTTCTTTGGGTTTGGGTTTTTGTTGGCGCTGCTGATTAGTTTTTCGCCGTCTCGGGCAATTTGGTGGGATTGGCCGCAGATAAATGGGCAGGGCATACTGCTGAAAATTTTGGTGGCAGCTGGGCTGGCGGTGTTTTTACCAGCTCAGCGGGAGCGGATTAATTACTGGCATCCCAACTTTCTGCTCGGCGTTGTTCTGGGTAGTGTAGGGCTATTTTTCCTGAAAGGACTCCGCATTGCAGGGATCGCGTAGTGGCCTTTTCAGCTTTTGGGGACGTCGATTCCAGAGCTGGGGTCTGTGTTTTGGCACACGACTCGGCTGAATCCGCTGTTTGCGAGCTGCCTCATTCCGCTGGTGCTGATGACTTTCTTCATTAGCCATCCCAGCTTGAAGTGGATGGCGCTGGGCATTTCTATTGGGGTGATGGCCTTTTTGGTGGTGGCGATGTTTTCGTCGCCGTATATGGTTTGGTTTGGCCGAGGGCTTTGGGCTGAGGTTTATTTATTTACCAATCTGGCCGTGTGTGCGATCGCTACACGCCTGTTTTTCCAGGTCGCCTCAGACGCCTAATTGACTGCGGATAACCGCAAACCAAAAACATGATTCTGTGGTTGCAGTCATGGCCTAAAAATGATTCTTTCCTCGGGCTATGGCTGTTTTCGTCGATGCGAGCAAGGTCATCTGAAGGGTGTTCTGTTCTTTTGGGAACTGTTCTTATCATGAGAGGTTAGGCGGATGACAGCCCTAAGTGGTGTGTTGTTTTTACTAGTCATTGGTCGAAAGCTGGTTACATCTACCATGAGTTGTAAATGAATAGTTTCCTGATATCTCTAACAACAAGTAAAAAATAACAAGTAAAAAGGAACAAGTCGAAAAGAGCCAGTCGAAAAAATGATCGTAGATGTCTCATTGCTTTTTCTCTTCGTAGTACTGTCTGTTCAAGTCGTTAGTAAACAATGATGACACTCTGGGTAAAGACTGTCGTGAAGGGCATTGTAAGGGTTTAAAGGAGTTCTGACTATAGATGTAACTCTAGATGTAGAGAACAGCAAGTAAGAGGCACTAAGAACAATCGTAAAATCGCTGTTTTACAGCGCTCTACTGCTTTCGGTAGATCCTTTTTTGTAGATAATCTGTCATGATGCATGGAGTAAACAGCGCAACAAGGACTTCAAAAAACACTTTTATGAAGAACCGCTCCTCAAATCTGGTTAGCAAATACTTGAAAGGCATTGGCAAAATTCCGCTTCTGACGCACGAACAAGAGATTACCCTGGGTAAGACAGTGCAGCAGATGATGGCGCTAGAGGAGTTCAAGACCGAACTAGAAGAAACGCTGGGTCACGCTCCTACTACAGAAGAGTGGGCACAGCACGCAAAGATATCGACAGAAGCGCTAGAGAAGCAAATTTCTGCGGGTATGCGAGCAAAGAAAAAGATGGTGAATGCCAACCTACGCTTGGTGGTGTCCATCGCCAAGAAATACAACAGCAGCAAGCTGGAAATGATGGATCTTATCCAGGAGGGCAACATCGGCCTTAGCCGTGGTGTAGAAAAGTTTGACCCGCTGAAGGGATACCGATTCTCGACCTATGCTTACTGGTGGATTCGCCAGGCGATTACTCGGGCGCTGGCCGATAGCGGGCGCACCATTCGCCTACCTATCCATATCAACGAAAAGCTTGGCAAAATGCGGAAGACGCAGCGCAAGCTAAGCCAGTCTCTGGGTCGTCCTGCAACCCTGGCAGAAGTCGCTGAGTCTATGTCTACCACCGTGGAAAAGCTAAGAGAACTACGGGTGCAAAGCAAACTGCCGCTTTCGCTGGATATGCGAGTAGGCAGCGACCAAAATACTGAATTGGGTGCATTGCTAGAAGCAGACACGCCTACGCCAGAAGAGTACACGACTAAAAAGCTATTGAAACAAGATCTGCGCCAGATGCTGACGAAGCTTTCTGGACGCCAAGGTCAGGTGCTGAGAATGCGCTATGGCCTAGATACTGGCCATAAAATGACGCTTGCTCAAGTTGGCCGCAACTTGAACATTAGCCGCGAGCGTGTTCGCCAGATTGAGCGCACCGCGCTGAGACACCTACGCCGCTATGGCACCGGGCTGAAAGCATACGTTGTCGCTAGTTAGCAGCGATTAGGCTGACGGCGATTAGAAAGCTAGCCGAGAAAAGTCGGCTGTAGTTTTGGCCCTGTCACTTTTTGGGTGGCGGGCTCATTGTTTTGCGCTTAGTTCACGCGGGTGTCTTTTGCGGTGATGAGTTTTACCAGGCCGTCGATCATGCGATCGCTATCCAAAGGCAAAATCTCATCACCATGCAATACCTTTTGAATAATGAGGTAGTGCACAATAGACCCTGTGAATATGCGGGCAGTCACCATCGGGTCGCTCAGCTGTAGCTGCGTCTGCTGTGCAAAGTAAGCTGCAAACTTTTCAAATAGCGGTTTTTCAATTTCACGTACAAAGGTTTGCGCAAGGTGAGGGAACCGCTCAGATTCGCCAATAATAAGCCGCATCAACTTCAACACAGCTTTATCACGAGGAAAATCATTAATCACAGTGGTGGCAATTTTCTTGAGGAGCGCTTGCGGTGGCATGCTGTTTCCAGCCTGTGCCAACATCAGAGGCAACCTAGCTTGATTGCTCTCGGTTAGCTGCCGCACAAGCGCTAGGAACAGTCCTTCCTTGTCTTGAAAATACTTGTAGAGCGTTGGTTTAGAAACACCTGCCGTTTTGGCGATTCTTTCCATACTTGCTGCTGCGTAACCATGTTCAGAAAAAACCTCCAAAGCACCCGCCAAAATGACGGCGGCTTTTTCTGGATTGTTTTTTTGGATAGAAGACGAACTATCTTCAGTAGGTTGCGCTGAACGGCTCACTCGGCGACTCCATAAGGTCTCATATCATCTTATCGCTTTGCCTGCGGCTGCTTACAGTGTGGGCAACTTTAGATGTTGTCATGAAAAATGTGAGTGAAC
>JBHJIY010000144.1:0-18072 GCA_050042985.1 Phormidesmis sp.
ATGCTCATTCCCAAAGCGATGCGCATCATCGGTGTGTTTGTTGTTATTGGGCTGATTGACTGGCGGATTGCTCTGTTAGTACTGGTATCGGTAGCTGCTATCTTGTTCTATAGCTTTCTTGGTCTGAAGGATATCTCTGCTAGGGAAGAAAAGCTCGATAAGTATATTGAGAATACAGACAGCCGCAATTCCGAAATTATCACCAATATCAAGACGGTGAAAGCTTTTGGCAATGAGCTAACTGAGCTGACTCGCCAAACTCAACGGCTAGACCGTGAGTTCAAAGTGCTCGACTATCGCATTCACAAGGGATATACCTGGCTCAGCGCTTATCAGCGAACGGTGGTACAAATTTGCATGTTTGCTGTGCTAGCAGCGACCTTGTGGTTAACCGTCGATAACAGAATTTCGGTGGGCCACTTTATTACGGTGTTAACGGTTGCGAGTATGGCCTACGCCGAGGTCGATCCTATCTGTGATTTGGCAGAGATGTTTGCCCGGCGGTATGCGCCCATGGCTCGGTTTCGTGAGTTTACGGCGCTGCCACCTGGGCGCGATGCAGGCGCACTATTGCCCGATACTCCTGGCTATCAGTTCACGGGTAAGGTTCATTTTCAGCAGCTGACGTTTGGCTACAGCACTGAAAATCCTGTTTTGCAGAATATTGAGCTACTGATAGAGCCGCGTAAAACTGTTGCCTTAGTGGGCCGTTCGGGTTCTGGAAAATCCACGCTGGTAAAACTGTTGTTCCGTTACTTTGAGCCGGATAGCGGCAATATTCTCATCGATGGGAAAGATATTCGTCAGCTCGATGTCAGCGGCTATCGTAAGCGACTGGCGATTGTGCACCAAGAGGTAGATATCTTTAACGGAACACTGATGGAGAATTTGCTCTATGGCAATCCAAACGCCAGCTTTGAGGAGATCAAAACTGCCTGTGAGATTGCTCAGGCCCATGACTTCATCGAGAAGCTGCCGAAGGGCTACTTCACGACGGTGGGTGAGCGTGGCGTTCGCCTTTCGGGTGGGCAGCGGCAGCGAATTGGTATTGCCCGTGCGCTGATTGTGAACCCGGATGTGCTGGTGTTTGATGAGGCGACCTCTAGCTTAGACTATGAGTCGGAGCGGGCGATTCAGGTGGCAATGCGATCGCTCTTTGGCACTCGCACGCTTATCATCATCGCTCACCGCCTCAGCACCGTCCGCGACGCCGATAAAATCGTTGTGCTAAACGAGGGTTGCGTCAGCCAAGTCGGCAGTCACGACGAGCTGTTAGAAGCAGGTGGACTCTATCGCAGGCTACATGCACTGCAAGCGAGCGGAGAACTCATTGATTAGACCGAAGTGTAGAAACATGCTGTGGCAGGAACTGTTGTAAATGTTCAAGCATTTTATGAGTGCCTGCCTGCTGCTTTTCTAATTCACGTTTTTAATCAACAAACTCATGACTTCGCCTTGTTTGGGTGTGATGATGAGCTGACCCTCTGGAATGGGCAACAGCGGACTCCACAGCGCATTTTCTACATAGCGTAGCGTGTGTAGTAGGTGAATGGTTTGCCGTACACCGCCTGGTGTGCCGAGTAAAATGTGCCGCAAAGGTTCTCCTTCGGCCGGTGACAACGACGGTAGTGTAGACAGCTCAGGCAGTGTGGACACACCAGAAGAGAGCCCAGTCTCAAAAAAATTATGGACGAGAAAGTTCTGAGTATTCATTTGTGAAAATTGTAGAGAGTTTGGGGAGAAATTGCAGAGCGTCTGTGAAGACGGAAAAGAGAAAGTTGAAAGCACTTCCTTATTTATATGTTGGCACGCCTAACGGACAAATGTCAAAATATTTCCGTTTGCTTATGATTCAAAGTCTTTTTGCTTTGCAATCAACTCTAGATGTTTGGCAGTGGATCTATCGGGCTCGTATACGCCGTTTTCCCATTCACTGACGGTTTGTCTGCGTACGCCGAGTTCTTCGGCAAACTTGGCCTGTGTTAGGTCCATGTGCTTACGCAGCGCCTTTACTGCCGAGCTATCCCACAAAATCGCGTCGCCCTTTCGCGAGATTGTGTAGTCGGCCTGAAACTGAGTGAAAACAACCTGACGCGCTGTAAAGTCGACCGATTCTACGTGGTAACCTGCCTGCACCCAAGCACCCGCTTGAAGTGCGCTGGCGGTGTCTCGGTTGCTCCACCAGGCACGCTTAGCCGCAGACGTGGGCAGCGGCTTTTCTAAGAGGCGCTCTATTTCTGCAAAGCTCATTGATAGCTGTGATTTTGCCAAGTCTTTTTGGCACCGCTGTAAGTGCTCAAACAGCGGGTAGTATTTGCTGCCTGCCTTCATCGATCGCCTGCGATTAGCGTTTGCACAAATCAGTTTATCTTGATAGGTGCCTTGCTATTGCGTTTAATCGCTTTCCGGTTAAATCTTGCGCTACTGATTGGAAGTGACAGATGCAATAAAGCAGCTGCCGTTAATCAGCGCAGTCAATATTGCACCTATTACGATGCCTTTTGCCGTCTCAACACTGCCCTGCCGCTTTAGCGAGTTGCGGATGGGCAGCATGAACAGTATCTGAGTGATAACAAAAGCGGTAAACAGTGCTATCGAAGCACCTGTAGAGCTGTACAAAGAAACGCCAAAAGCAAGTACGGCAATGTACGACACCAGCACAATTAGTACATTAGCGATGACTACTGAGAGTATGCCGCTAATCAAGCTAAACGGGCCGTTGGGACGACTCACAGATTACCTCTGTCAGGTATCGACCTAGAGCGAGGTCTTCTATAAATATCCAAATCTAAATCTCTGAGCTCTAGGAGCCCCGAGAGTTCGTTGGGAATATGTTCTAGACGGTTGGGATATAGGTGTAGAGAGGTCAGCTCACTCAGCTGACTGATGTTTGGTGAGAGCTGAGTCAGCTGGTTGTAGCTTAGTTCTACTGACTTTAGCTGGGTGAGTTGATAAAACTCCGGCGGAAGTTCCTTAAGCGCATTCGAGCTAAGGTCAAGGTGTTGAAGATTGCTTAGTTCACCAATTTCTGGTGGCAAGCTGCTTAGATCGTTACCGTGAAGTACAAGAGTTTTCAAGGCAGCTAGCTGACCAATTTCAGGTGAGAGTGTTGTCAAATAGCGAGTTGAACTCATGTAGAGTTGCTCTAGGCTGGTGAGTTGAGTAATAGCAATGGGAAAGGTTACGAAGGCGTTTCTAGAAATGCGTAGTGTTTTAAGGCTTTGTAAATTGGCCAATTCAGCAGGTAGTTCTGTTAGCTCATTGTCATAGAGATCTAAGGACTCTAGCGCTGGAATCTGATCTATGTTTTCAGGTACAGCAGACATCCTATTGCGCCTTAGATTTAGCGATTTGAGACTTTCTAGATTGCTAACAGTAGGTGGTAAGGTCTCGATTCTATTGGCGGAGAGGTCCAGCACGCGTAGGTTGCTGAGCTGACCAATCTCGGGAGGCAGTGTAGTCAGGGAGCTGAGGCCCAAGTCTAAAACTTCTAGGTCGGCCAGCTCGCCAATCTCAGGTGGAAGCTGCTGTAAGTTTCCATCGGCTAGCGTTAGCATGGTGGCTTTACTCTCTTTTGCCGCTTGAATTCTAGCGAGAGCACGACGGTAGGATTCTGAAAATTTAGGTGGTGTCTCGGAAGATGCGTTTGGGTTGCCTGCTGGATTGCGCACAGGTGAAGATGAGCCTGCTACTGGCTGAGCGGCAGGTAGCACTTGAGGGACAATGTCGATTTCTGTGAGGTTGGTGAGTTGGCCGATACTTGAAGGGAAGTCTGCGATGGCATTGTATTCCAAGTTGAGATTCTCTATCTGGCTGAGTTGAGAAATTTCAGGAGATAGGTCGGTGAGACTGTTGTAGCTGAGATCGAGCGATCGCAGCTCACTAAGCGAATAAAGCGCTGGCGGAATACTCGTTAGCTGGTTGCGGGTTAAGGTGAGATGCTGAAGACTCTGCAACTCGCCCATTTCGGATGGAAAGCTGCTTAATCCAACATCGTAGAGAACCAGCTTTTCCAATGCGGTAAGCTGACCTATCTCGGGCGGCAGCTTTGCAATAGAACTTTGCGAAAGATAGAGCGTTTGCAAATTGCTGAGCTGCGTGAGCGGTGCTGGAAAAGTGGATAAAGGGTTTCGAGAGAGGTCGAGCGATCGCAAGCTACTCAACTCAGAAAAATCGGCAGGCAAGTCGCTGAGCTGACTATCTTGCAAGGCTAAGTGTTTTAGGTTGGGAATGCGGCTTAAATTGTCGGGCACTGCGCTCAGTTCGTTCCGAGCTAGGTCTAGGATCTGTAAGTTCTCTAACTGGTCGACTGTGGATGGTAGCGACTGTATGCGATTGTTGTTGAGCAAAAGCATTCGCAAATTGCTCAGCTGACCAAGGCCGGGCGGGAGTGCCGTCAGGTTATTGCCGTCGAGGCAAAGAATTTCTAGTGTGGAAATATCCCAAAGTTCTGCAGGTAGCTCCTGTAATCCTAAGCCGCTGAGAATAAGGACAGTGGCACTATTCTCTTTTGCCGCTTGAACGCGCGCTTGCGCAATGCGTTGTGTCCTCTCGGCGCGGGACTCACCTTCCGCATCTGCCTGTGCAAGCATTCCCCTATCCTCAATGGATAGGTTTGAGGAAAGGGTTGGGGGCGGCTTTGAGGGCGAGCTGCCAGTTCCCTGCGCCCATGACGCTTGGAGTGAAAAAATGACTAGACTGCTCATCGTTAGAAAAGAGAGTCTCGCAATCTGCACTCTAAATTGTGTTGGCATCATTATTCTCACTTCAGGCTGTTGGCGTTAAATGCATTGCAGAAAAATTGCAAATTCTTTTCGGCAATAGCTTTACTCTATGCGCTGCTATTTCCCAAAAAAAGAGGGCTTTTTTGATTTAAATCAAACGGGTGCTGCTCGTGCACCTAACACCACGCATTCAGCCAGACACAACCTTCAGCTGGCTATAGTCCCAATCGTATTCCATATACTGTGCTGTCTCCTGCGCAGCTTCTAGCCCTAGCAGCTTGGCAACCACATATAGCGACATATCAATGCCTGCTGAGATCCCACCAGAGAGCACAATGTTTTCATTGTCGGCGATTCGAGCTTCTGGGTGGACTTGCTCTGCGGAAAGCATCTCACTCAGCTGATCGATTGCACCCTGATGTGTCGTTGCCACTTTATCTTTTAGCAGGCCGAGCTTGGCAAGCAGCAGCGCCCCTGTGCAAACAGACAGAAGTTTCTCTGTTTTTTGGCTGCACTGCTCTATCCAGTCGAGCAGAGGTTGATTGTTGATTTCGCGGCGGGTGCCGTAGGGTGTGCCGTCTGCGTGGTAGCCACCACCGCCTGGCACGATCAAAATGTCTGGCGGCGGGCAGTCGCCTAGTAAGTAATGGGGGTTGATGCTGAGCTGATTGCGGGCGAGAATAGGCGTTGTTTCTGCCACGGTGTAGACATTAAACGGGTCGGTATTATCTCTTTTGCCAGTAATGGAGAAGACTTCGAAGGGGCCAGCGAAGTCTAAAACTTCGACATCGTTAAAGATTAAGATGGCGACATTTAGAGGGTGGCTCATAGGTGTTGTTAATCTCTAAAGGTTTGATGGGCTAAGGAAAAATACAAAGTATATTTTACTGGCATGTGGCATTCGGGCTAAATGCTTCAGCCCAGTTGCCTGTTGGTATCAGCTGGCATGCATCGGTACTGTTATAGGCCAATGCGATCGCACCCAGCAATTTCTGCTGCGCAGCAGAATACGCTACGCTATGAGCTGCCTGAGTAAGCGACGCCAACCCTTCTCGCTTTAAGGTGCTATCTGGCATTTGGCCATAAACCGCTGCCATGGTCGTCAGCATTCGCAGCGTTCTACCGATTCTAGTACTCGTGTAAACCCCGTATTCATAGGTGTCGAGCATTGCGATTGCAGTAGTCAATCGCTGCTGTACTAACGCGCCCTCTCCTCGCTCGCTCTCAGCCTGCGCCAAAATAGCCAGATACATTTGAAAAGAAGAGTCCCAGTTATTCTCAGCTGCGATCTGCAACAGCAAAGCGTGTGCTGCTGGTGCCCTCTCATCTGATAGCTGCGCATAGTTTTGCGCCATCCGCCCGAACAAAAGCGCCTGCCAAGCGTCTAGCTGGTTTGGTTTGGGTAGATTGTTTGGCACGTAAAACTCGAAGGTGCGCTCTAGAAAAGCCTGTTGAGTTTCAATATCACCCAGTCGCCCATAGGTGTCGGCAAGCTGGCTCAACACAGAAATCGCATAGCCTTGTTCATCTAGCTCTGGATATATCGCCAGCGGGTCTGGCAGTGCTGCATTTAGAAAGTTCCTGGCAGCGTCTACTTCTTCAATCTCAGCGTAGGCGATCGCAATTTTACTGACTACACCTAACCGGTCATCCGATTCAGGAAGCCCTTCAGCCATTAGGGCCAGCTCATCTAAAGCGCTGCGGGCTTCATCACTTTCTCCCAGTAGCCCGTAGACAGAGGCTACTCTGACCAAGTCATAACTACTATCGGTGGGTAGCATTGGCGCTATGAGTGCGATCGCTGCTTCGGTATCGCCAAATTTTGCATAGAGATCGATAATCTCAAGCAGATACTCATAGTTACGAGTGCTAGCTCTTACCTCACCGATTGACGCTAGCGATTGTTGCAACAACTCAATCGCACGTTCTTTCTCTCCTATTTCAAAATAGCCAACAGCAATCCTATTAAAAACTTTGGAGCGATTGAGTTCTGGCTCACCGTTTTGCGCTAAAATTTGCAATGCCTGCGCTAACAAGTCACCCGCTTTACCAAAGTCACCTTTCTCTGTATAAGATCGCGCGATGCCTGCTAGCGCCATGCTTTTATAGTCGGTATCTTCCATACTTTCAGCAACCGATAGCGCTTCTTCGAGCAGGTGAGAATCAGTTACCTCATTGCTTTCTCCATCAACTGCCATCTCGACTGCTAACTCAACTGCTACAGTCTGAGTCGATAAGATTGGAGTCGATAATTTTGTAGAAGGCGCATTCGGAGAAGGCGCAGCGCCGACTGCGCTGACAGGACCCAAGCTATATAGCGTCAACATAGATAGGAGACTCATTGCTTGCCTACACTTGGCAGCCATATTCTTCTTCGACATTAATTTTGTTCCTTCTCAATGACAACAATAATTCGCTACAGCGCTGCGCGCGCGCGAATCAGCATACGCCTGATCGCGTCTTTTTGCTCAGTGTCTAAACTGTCGTTGGCAATCTGTTGAAGCTGGTTGAATCCTGTTTGTTTTACTTGTTCATTTTCTAGCAAGGTATAACTACTGGCTATGCGGTTTATGGCACCGACGCAATATCGTCCGCACAGGTCGATATCTGTTTCTAATCGTTGCGTGGCTTCTGCTAATAGGCGCTGTGCCGCAGCGTCGTCTCCTCGGGCGGCGGCAGCGCGAGCGAGTATTGCTAGCTGACCGGGTATGTATAGCGGATCGAAGTGGACTTCTGTGAAGAAACTCTCCAGTAAGGCCAATCGTTCTTGTGCCAGCGCATCGTCTGCAGTGTAAATGTAGGCTTCTACTAGGCCGCTGATGCCTGAGTAGCCAGCCGTCACGTCAGAAACCGTAAATTCGGCCTCTCTCAGCAGCGGCAGCCAGTCGAACATTTTTTGAATGGTGGCTTCCTGCCCAGCAGCATTGTCCATCTCTAAGTAGATGCCAAGTATCGCGCCCAGCATATAGGGATCTTCAAACTTATCGGTGACGATGGCTAGGGCTGCTTCTGATTTGGCAGTGTTGCCAATTTGCTCGTAGGCGATCGCAACCGCACTCAGCAGCGATACAGGCCCAATAGGATCGGTAGAATCTATATCCTCTATCGCCAGCTGTGTCAGCCTCGGCAAAGCCTGTTCTGAAACTGCTGTATCTTCTAAATAGCCATAGGCGCGAGCAACTTCCGCCGTAATATATCCAGTCTTCTCGCCATCGCGAACTAGCGCCATCGCGCGCGCGACTAAAGCCTCTGCGACATCCGGCTTACCTTGATTACTTTGCGCAATAGATAGCTGACTTAGTGCGGTTACGAGTTGCCCATTAGTGCGACCTGTTCCTGTTCCTGGTGCTTCACCTTCAGAATCTATGAGCACAACAAGCCTAGAAAGAGCGGCTTCAGTCGCTGTTTTGTCATTTAGCTGATCGTATGCTTGGGCAAATTCTCCAATGCTGTACACCAAGCTACGCTCTTCTTCTGTGGCGGCCACGAATTCTAGATGATCGACTGCTTGTGAAAGTGTAGCGAGGGCAAGGTCTTGACGGTCAGCAGCGCTATATGCATCTACAATGTCAATTAAATAATCTGTTCGGATGTAGCCATTTGGGGCCATTGCCTGCGATCGCAAGTCTTCAGCAGTCTCAATTTCTCCAATCTCAATGTAGGTCGGTATGATTCTAACGGGTAGCAAATATCTCGACTCGCTCTCTTGTGCAATCGTAACCGCCCTATCCAATAGCTCAATAGCCCGAGTCTGCGAACCCAAACTACTGTAGGACCGAGCTAATGTCCGCATTGCATAAATCTTGTCACTGTCGCTATCCTCACTAGCAGTATTGTCGTAAGACAAAACAGCCTCGTCTAGCCAGCCAATTTTCTCTTCGACGGCTGGCGAAAATGACTCTGCCAATATCTGTTCTCTTGTCGGTACGCTTATGTTTGGTCCTGAAGACGCAGTTTGCGCGTGAATAACCGCCGGAAAACCACTGACAGTAAGCACAATGGCGCTCCCCGCAGCCAGCTTAGAAACTTGTCTGATAGCTGTTGGGAGCGAACGTGTTGAAAACAGGAGGCTCATAGGGTGTCGAAAAACAAAGGCTATAAGGTAAGTTACAGCTGCTCGGTAAGTCGTACACGTAGGTTTCAGAAAATGAAACAGGTTACGAATAACACAAGTAGGCTGTTCTTTCTTACTCTAGAGATCCTTTACCGACCGGAAAACCCAATCTTTTTGATTTAAATCAAAGTCGGCTTTTTCTATTAGCTTACGGCTAACTTTCTAATGTTTCCTTGAGCTGTGCTTTAGCTGTTTCCAGTGCCTCTGGCAGCTTGGAAGCATCGCGTCCACCCGCCTGCGCAAAGTTTGGCCGACCGCCACCGCCACCGCCACAGAGCTTAGCAATGCCGCCGATGAATTTGCCGGCTTGTAGGCCCTTACCGATGACTGGCTTACTAAAAGCCGCAACCAAACTCACCTTGCCTTCAGAAGGTATAGACCCTAGAACTACAGCGCCTTCACCTAGTTTTTGCAGCAGCCGTTCAGCCGCTGTTTTTAGCGCATCTGGATCAACGGCGTCAAGGTTGGCAACGATAACGGGCGTGTCGCCAAAGGTTTCCGACTTACCAAGAAGCTGATCGGACTTAGCAAGAGCCAGTTCAGACTTTAGGGTAGTGAGTTCTTTTTGTGTCGATTTGAGGTCAGACTGGAGGCTAGCGACGCGATCGCGAATCTCCTCAGGCTTTGCCGTAAACCGCGCACTCAGGTCTCGCACAATGCGAGCGCGCACTTCCAAATAATCTAGCACCGCCGGACCTGCTACCGCCTCAATCCGCCGAATGCCCGCAGCTACGCCTGTTTCAGAGATAATCTTGAATACTCCAATTTCAGCGGTGTCGCCTACATGAGCGCCACCACACAGCTCCATTGAGACACCAGGATAATCAATCACCCGCACCTCATCGCCGGATTTCTCACCAAACTTGGCGACCGCACCTTTAGCCTTTGCTTCGGCAATCGGCATTGTTTGCACATCGGCTGAATGCGCTTCGGCAATCCAGGTGTTCACCTGCTTCTCTACCTGCTGAAGTTGCTCTGGCGTCAGCGCTTCGGGCGCATGAAAATCGAACCGCAGTCGGTCAAAATCTACCAGCGATCCGGCCTGCGAGATAGACTCATCTACCAGTGACTTCAGCGCTGCTTGTAGGAGGTGTGTCGCCGTGTGATTCGCCTGTGCTCTGCGACGGCAGGCCCGATCGATTTTTGCGCTCACAGACGCCCCCGTCTGTAACGTGCCGCGCTCTACCTTGCCGAAGTGAACGAAGAACGCCCCTTCCTTTTTCACATCTGTAATGCGAAGCACCACATCTTCGCCAGCCATACCAGCACCAGCAAGATAGCCGCGATCGCCTATTTGCCCACCAGACTCGGCATAAAATGGCGTCGTATCCAACACGATTTGCACGTCACTACCCGCCGTAGCCTGTTCAACCGATTCGCCCTCAATCAAGATAGCCTCAACCTGGCTCTGCGCGGCGCTCTGTTCGTACCCGACAAAGTCAGTGGCATCGAGCTTTTCTGCTAGCGTGTCCAAGCTCCCCTGCACTGTGAGGTCAATGGTTTCGTGCGCATCTTTCGAGCGATCGCGCTGAATCTGCATCTCCTGAGAAAATCCATCAGCATCGACGGAAATTCCACTTTCCTCTGCAATTTCCTGCGTTAGCTCCAATGGGAAACCGTAAGTGTCGTACAGCTTAAAGGCTTCTTCGCCGGACACCTGCTTGGGCTTTTTCGCCAAAATGTTAGCCAGCAGGGCCTCTCCTCTATCTAGCGTCTTTAAAAACTGAGTCTCTTCTCTAGCCAGCTCGTTTTTAATATTTTTCTCTCTGCTCCTCACGGCTGGGTAAGCAGACTCAGCTAGCGCAATCGACGCCTCAGCCACCGCCACTGTAAACGGCTGCTCAATACCCAGTAGCCTGCCGTGGCGTACTACTCTCCGAATCAAGCGGCGCAATACGTAGCCACGACCTGTGTTTTCTGCCGAAATGCCGTCGGTCACCATATGCATCACTGAGCGCACATGGTCCCCAATCACCTTTAGCGATACCTTCTGTGCTTCTGAAGCCTCAAAATAGTCGATCTTCGCAATGTCCGCTGCTGACTTGATGATTGGGAAAATCAGGTCGGTTTCATAATTATTTGGCTTGCCCTGCAAAATTTGCGCCATGCGCTCTAGGCCCAAGCCGGTATCGATATTTTGGGCCTGTAGCGGCGTAAGATTTCCCTCGGCATCGCGATTGTATTGCATGAATACTAGGTTGTAGTACTCAATGAAGCGGCTGTCGTCTTCGAGGTCGATATTGTCATCACCGCGCTCTGGATGAAAGTCGTAATATAGCTCAGAGCAGGGCCCACACGGTCCTGTCGGGCCAGACTTCCAAAAGTTATCGGCCTCACCCATCCGAATAATTCGATTCTCGGAGATGCCAATATCGTCGCGCCAAATCTGAAATGCCTCATCGTCATCTTTGAATACGCTAGGGACTAAGCGGTCCGCAGGTAGCTTAAAGACTTCGGTAGAAAGTTCCCATGCCCAGGCGATTGCTTCTTTTTTGAAGTAGTCACCGAAGCTAAAATTACCCAGCATCTCAAAAAACGTATGGTGCCGCGCCGTTCGGCCTACGTTTTCGATATCATTTGTACGGATGCACTTCTGCGATGTTGTTGCCCGAGGAAACGCTGCTGCCTGCTGTCCTAGAAAAATGGGTTTGAATGGCAGCATCCCGGCAATCGTTAGCAGCACCGTCGGATCTTCTGGCACGAGCGATGCACTTGCTAAAATCTTATGGTTTCTGGCTGCATAAAAATCTAGAAACTGCGCACGAATGTCCGCGCCGCTCAATGACTGAAGTTGAGGCGGTTTTTGTGGGGAAGACGAAGAAGATGTGGGTGCAGACATAGCGCGAAGCAGCGAGAGAGGATAACAAGAACTCTAGATTTGATCAATGTTGCCATACTCTTGTAAGTTTTGCCCTCAGCCCTTTTTCATAGCAACGGATTTTATAGGCTTTTTGGGACTTTCCATTGAAAAATCAACCAATTTATCCAAAGAAATTATGATATAAAAATCGAGAACGCTGCCAATAGCCCTCATGTTCTTGATTAAGAAGCTGGTTGCGGTTGCTGCTTCTAAAGAAATCAACTAGCTTTGTTGAATATTCAAAAGTTTGGCTTTATTACGCATATTTTGTTTACAGCCCTATGGACAAAACAAGCTTATAAAGCATGCCCTAGCCTTTTCAATGAAGTCTTGGCCATCGGCTGATTTTGCGCGTCTCTACCCTTAAGTTACCTGTCTGTTTAAGCATCAAATACTGCAACCACCTTTGACTACATGGTATGTCCGTCTATCCACGGTCGTTTTTTGTTCGTCAACCTCGGGCAAACAGGGACGCTGTCACTGCCACAAGCAGTGACATATGGTATGTATAGTTTTTTACAACTGCTGTTGATATATCTGTATCAAATGGTTTGCTGAGTCTTGTTCTTAGCGCTCTATTCAAGGGGCGCGAATCAAGGGGCGCGAAATAAGGCACACAAGACTTGTCGTTTTTTCAGTGGGGTTTCTATGAACAGTGTTTTGCTGCTCGGAAATAGCGGCTTTACAACCAGTTTGCGATCGCAAGTGCGTGGGCTTACATCGCTCACCGTGACTACAACAGAGGCGACCACTGAGGCCGTATCGCTCATTGAAAGACTCTCTCCAGACGTTGTCATCCTGCAGAAGCAAAAGCTGCGAGAAGCCTCGGTGCTTAAAACGCTCGGTCGGCCTCAGTCTGCCTATGTCATTGTTATCGAGGTTGGCCAGCAGCCTAGTGGCCTAGCTGAGGAGATCGTTGCGCTTCAGCTAGACAAAACAGCTCACGCGCTAGAGTCAGGGGCAGATGCCTATCTATGGCTGATGGCTCAAAACCGCATGGCGCCAGACCGAATTGCATCAGAAGGTGATGAGAGGGTTCCGCTGGAGATTGCGCCGCTTACCTATCACCGTTTGTCTGGCCCTCGCTCTACGAATGATTCAGAACATGAGCTGCGAGCCCGTTCGGTTACTCACAAAGACACTGTTTCCAGATATCAGCCTTCGTCTGCGCTTGCTTTTCAGCCCGGTCAGTGCAGACTCATTCAGGCCCATATCCAAATCGGACTCAGCCGGGCTCAGCGGTATCGAGACCTCTCGCGTATCAATGACTGGCTGTCGGCAGTCGCGCTAGTGGATGCCCTCACCCAGCTCAGTAATCGACGGGCTTTTGATCTAGAGTTGCCAAACCAAATCAAAATGGCTCGCCAAAAGCAAACGCCGCTGGCTTTGATGGTGCTAGATATTGATTATTTCAAATCGGTTAACGACCGATTTGGCCACCTTGTGGGCGACGACATGCTCAAGCAGCTGGCCAAGCGACTGCTGGCCAATATGCGCTTTTACGACACGCCGTTTCGCTACGGTGGCGAGGAGTTTGTTGTTACGCTCAACAATACGGGGCTTACAGAAGGGCAGGCGATCGCAAACCGACTCTGTCAGCTCATGGCTACGGAGCCTTTCCAGCTCACCCAGCCAGTCAACGACCTCACTGAACTAGAGATGACGGTCAGCATTGGCATAACGGAGCTACAGCCCAGCGACGACGAGCAGGGGCGTAGCTTCCTCGACCGAGCAGATAAGCACTTGCTTCAGGCAAAGGCCTCAGGCCGCAATAAAGTTGTGGCGCAATAGGCTTTCCTGCTTTTTACTATTTCAGCAGCTCTTCAGTAGCGTGCTATTTCAGTGTCGAAGCGGGTTCAGTTTCCACTCGATTCGCTTCGATTTGCGCTTGGCAGTCTGCTACCGATGCGCGCTCATTCATCGCACTCACTAGCGCTTCGTACGAAGCTGACTGTGCTTTTATCAGCGTTTGTGCCTGAAGCAGCGCCCAGCGCAGCTGTGTTTCTATGGTGCCTTCAGCCTTTGCATTTTCAGCCTTTTTTGCCTGCTGCCATAGCTGCCGGATCTGAGCCTGGTCGTCTTGACCGCCTTCTGCACTGCCATAAGTTTCGGTTTCGGCGGCGATTCCGGCCATGCCGATGATGCAGTAGCGGTTTAGCTGCTGGGGTGAGAGCGTTCCTTCTGTCGCTGCGGCTGCTACTTCTTTGGGTTCTAAAGCTGTGTTTAGGACCACGCCGCCCAGTCCGGGTAGGCCCACTTTGATTGCTTCCCAGGCGCTGAGCGTGTAGCTTTCGGCGGGGACATCGAGTAGGTGCGCCACGAGGAAATGACCGGCCTCATGGTGCACGATGCGCTGCCGATAGTCGGACGACTGGCTAGAGACTAGGTCGATGAGTAGATTGCCGCCTTTTCCCTGCGCTACAAATCGATCTAGCGCAAAGATGCCCGCAATGCCAGTGAGCGCGATCGCAACTGCATTGGGTGAAATATTGAGCAGCGGGCCGACCAGGCTCAGCAGCGTAAAGGCAAATACAGAAACGGCTAATAGGTTTAGCGTAGTTGGGTTCATGCGCTGCGTTATTTAATGGCTACCGAATAAAACAGCTGAAACAGCTACTTGTAGAATAGCTCCAAACTCTCCTGGTTTCCTACATATCGCCAGTGCCAGGGTTCGTAGCTCACATTGGCAGGGTTGTCTTTGGGGAAAGACATCTCAAAGTTAAAGTAAGCTGCGTTTTCTTCTAGCCATTGGAAGGCGCGGGTCGTTTCAAAGCTTTCCTCCAGATGCGTTTCGGCCTTACCTTCGTCAATAAAATCAACTGCGTAGCCGGTGTGATGCTCGCTATAGCCAGGAGGGGCGCTGACCTCTGCGCGGGTTTGCGCACTTTGTCCGCGCTCGGCTTTAAGATCAAAGTACAGGTAGTCTTGATCTGCCAGGGTGCGAAAGCCAGAGATAATGCCCAGCTGTACGCCTTCCGCTTTGGCCTTGGCCATCATTTCATCGATCGCGCTTTTCGCCTCGGCTTTTAACTTGATTTCACTGGCCGGGTTCAGCCGCACTAGCGAATCAACATCGGCTACCTCGTAGCGGCGGTGATTTAGCAGAATATCGGGCTCGGCCGACGCGTTCGAGTTTTCGCCTTCCTCTGCATCCACTGGAACAGGCTGACTATTAATTGAAGGAACGAAGACGCTATCAGCTACGTTTCTAGGTAGCTCTGATGTAGCCTCAGGCGGTGCTGATTCGGTTTCTTCGCCACTAGAACGCATCTTTTTCAATACGTTAAAGTCTGCTTCTGCCGCTGCTGTTCTTATATTTTCCAGCCGAGGCTTGATCCAGGGCCACTGCCAAAAGCTAACACCACCTAGTCCGGCGAGTAGGAGAAATGCGATCACCACTTTCGCACCGCCCTTTTTTTGGGGAGCTGGCTTCGACTGAAGGCTTTCGATTTCTTCCATCGAAATCTCAGTCGGCTGACGACGAGCGGGCGGAACGTCTTTAGGGGGAGGGGTGCTCACAGACACAGGTTAAAGATTGAGCTAACGGCTGGGAAGATTAGGCAATAGTGACGGGCTTCAGTGTATAGCAATTCTGTTATCAATTATCGATTGTGAATTATCAAACGTCCACCCTGCCAGCTAAGTCGTTTCAGCTAGGTCGTCCCAGCTCATATCTTCGTAGTTTTCAAAGGGTTGATGGATCCAGGGATTGTCTTTGAGGTGATGCACCGCATAGTCCGGCGTAATGCAAGAGCATTCCTTGTGCCACAGTACCGCCGTACGAATCTCATCGATATAGAAGCCGTACTTGTGCTGCAACCACGAAATGCTGCGCTCTAGGCTTTGCCCAGAATCGACCAGGTCGTCTACTAGCAGAATGCGCGAGCCCAAGTTGGCTGTCGTCATGCTCAAATCTTTAGAAAATGTTATTGATCCTCGGGTGCGGGTGCCTTCGCCGCCGTAGGAAGCCGTTGAAAGAATCGCCAGTGGCTGCTCAGAAATGCGGCAAATGATGTCGCCAATGCGCAGCCCGCCCTTTGCCAAGCACACAATTTGATTAAATTGCCAGCCGGAGCGGTGTACCATCAAGGCCAATTGCTCGATAGTTCGGTGGTACTCTGACCAGGATACGTAGAGATCTGCCATTGCTTGGTTTAGGCGTCGGCCTGTAAAAGTCGACCTAGAGATGATAAGAGAAACTGCGGAAATTACTTATGCTTACTATTTATACAGGGTCGTTCCATGGCTAATTTAGAACCTCAGCCGCACGCTAAAATCGACTATCCTGCGCCGAAGCTCTCTCTACCCGTAAAGTTGGCCTATGGTGCGGGCGATTTTGGGTCGGGGTTAACGTCCCAATTTTTGGCGTTCTTTCTACTGAGTTTCTTAATCTATGTGGCGGGGATGGATCCGCTAGTGGCTGGCTCGGTCCTTGCTTTTGGCAAGGTTTGGGATGCGGTGAACGATCCGCTGGTGGGGCTGTGGAGCGATCGCACCCGCACCCGCTGGGGTCGCCGCTATCCGTGGATGTTTGTGACGGCTATTCCCTTTGGCTTGTCCTACTTCCTTATATGGATCACGCCTTTCGCTGCTGACGCTAGCGACACCACGAAGCTGATTTACTACGTGGTAATCACAACGATATTTCAAATCTTTTTTACGACTACGAACTTGCCCTACACTGCGCTGACGGCTGAAATGGGCCGTACGTATGACGAAGTTACGGAGCTGACTTCTTTTCGTCTGGCGTTTTCGGTGGCTGGGGGCGTTGCTATTTTGCTGGCTGCTGGCATTGTCGGTGGCTTTTTCCCTGCCGATAATCAGCGGGCGCTGCGCTACTTGGTTTTGGGTGTATTTGGCGGCGGTATTTCTGTGCTGTCGATTTACTGGTGCATTTTTGGCACCTTTGGCTACACCAAGCAAAATGCTATTGCTGAAGGGCGATCGCTCAATGCTGTGTCCGAAGTCGAAGAAGCACCTTTCTTTCAGCAGCTCAAAGACGTCCTTAGCAACCGGCCCTTTCTGTTTGTCATTGGCATTTATATGTTCTCTTGGCTGGCACTGCAAATCACAGCGGCGGTGCTGCCGTTTTATGCGGTGTCTTGGATGAATACAGATGAGAACTTGGTGGCGCTTTTGGTTCAGGGGCCTGCGATCGCGTTGATGTTTGTTTGCGCAGGCCTCAGTAAGCGCATCGGTAAAAAGAATCTCTATTACCTTGGCTCAGCTATTTGGATTCCGGTGCAGGCCGCCCTCTATTTCCTTTACCCCAGTCAGGTTAATCTTCTCTTTGGCCTGTGCCTAGTCGCTAGCTTTGGTGTTGCTGTTGCCTATGTTGTTCCCTGGTCTTTGCTTCCAGACGTGATCGATCTCGACGAACTTAATACGGGCCGTCGCCGCGAAGGTACCTTTTACTCTTTTATGACCCTGATGCAGAAGCTTGGCCTAGCGCTGGGTTTATTCTTAGTGGGTGCAGCGCTCAAAGCTGCTGGCTTTATCAGAGTATTGCCTGAAGAACCGCTTCCCGTTCAGCCTGATTCGGCCCTACAGGCCATTCGCCTATTTATGGGCCCTGTTCCTCTACTGTTTGTCATCTGCGCCGCAGTGCTGGTATTTTTCTATCCGCTCACTCGCGAAGCCCACACCGAGGTCATGCTCAAGCTAGCAGAGCGAAAGCGTTTGGAATCATTGGAAGAAACATTAGAATAGCTACAAGAGTTTTGCAGCTATAGTAGAAACCAATCAAAATCAGCACATATAGTGTCTAGCAACGGGTTTACTCATGAAGCAAACTAGGCAGTTCACGGCTATTATCGAAAGTGAAGAAGACGGTTACGTTTCTTTGTGTCCAGAGTTAGACATTGCTAGCCAAGGCGAGACAGTCGAGCAAGCAAAGCTAAACCTAGCTGAGGTTTTAGAGCTATTTTTTGAAACAGCCGATTCTACCGAAGTGATGAACCGTCTTCATAGCGAAGTTTTTATCACCCGTTTGGAGGTTGCTATTGGGTAAACTACGCGTTCTCTCAGCAAAAAAGGTGTGTGTAATTTTAGAAAAACAGGAATTTTCTAAAATTAGATGGCGTGGCAGTCATATCATCATGTAAAAGAAAATGGAAAATTCGACAGTCACGGTTCCTGTGCCAAATTACAAAGAAATTCGTATCGGCACGCTACAGTCAATCATTTGACAATCAGGAATATCTCGAACTTTGTTCGAAGAATAATATTGAATTAAGGTAACTACTCAGGCTTAAATCTTTAAGTTGATTCTAAACACTCCAGAAGCATAGCCGATAAGGTGTTGCGAGTATATATTCTCCAGGCATTCAAGCGTTGAGTAAGCAGGGGCCTAAATTTAACATCAGCGAAGCGGA
>JBHJIY010000145.1:0-13043 GCA_050042985.1 Phormidesmis sp.
CGGTGCAATGGGGGCAAAGGTTTCTGCGTTGGTGTCATTGCGCTGCCAGTAGCCGAGTGATAGATATTCACTTTCAATGACGATTTCGCCGATTTCGCCGGGGGGAACGTCTTCGCCATTTTCGTCCCACAGTCGCACGTCCTTGCCTGCGACGGCGTAGCCGGGGGGCACCTGCCCGGTGGAAATCTCGATGCTTTTATCGAGCATGAATATGCGAATTGTGCCGGCTTCTGTGGAGCCTAGGCCGGTGCACAGTAAGCAATTATCTGGGAATTGTCGCTTGTATAGCTCTACGTCTTTGCGGGCCATCGCTTCGCCGCCCAAAATAACTAGGCGCAGATTGGGGAAGGCGTCTGCGGCCTGAAAGATATCGGCAAAGTGGCGGAAGAGGGTGGCGACGGCGTGGAAGGTGGTGATTTTTTCGTCGGTGAGGAGCGATCGCAATGCATTGAGCCCCTGCGCCTTTACATCGAACGGGTAGAGCGCGGTGCCGCTGAGCAGGGCGTTGTAAATGACGCGAACTGCGCCCATGACGCTGCATGAATGCACGAGGGGCATGCGATCGCCCACCCCTAAATGAAAGGCATTAATCTGGTTGCGCGCGTTGTGCAACAGATTGCGATTATTCTGAAACACACCCTTGGGCTTACCGGTGGAGCCACTGGTGTAGATGATGTAGGCCAGCGCTTCGGGGGAAACGTCTAGATCCGGGTTTTCAGCGGAAACGCGGGTAGAAATATCATCAATGTTGAGAATTTGGCACGGTTGTGTAGTTTGCTGTGCGCTTTTCTCTTCTGTGCCGTGAGCTGCTTCTGTTGACAGTTCGATTGAAAGTTCGGTCGCTAGCGTCTGCGCAGCGGTCAGATTTGCTGTATTGGTGACAATTAGCTGAGCCTGAGAGTGGCCTAAGATGTAGGCATTTCGCGCTTTGGGGAAGCTGGGGTCAATGGGGACATAGCATTTGCCCGTTTTTAGCACGCCAAAAATCGCGCCCAAAAAGTTCACGCCCTGCTCAAAGAAAAGGACGATTTGCTCTGCGCTGGTGCCGCGTTCGGCCAATATGCTGTGAGCGATGCGATTGGCAAATCCGTTGAACTGCGTGTAGGTGAGCGACTGCTGAGAATCTTGTACGGCGGTGCGATCGCCATACAAAGCTACCTGCTTTTCAAATCTAGCCGCGACAGACTGTTCAATCTCTGTCTCCAAAAAAGGAGCAAACGCCTTATCCGGTGTTACTTTTTTCATGGTTTCTTGCCCCATTGATTGTTCGATCACCAGCTTCACTCTCGAATCACGCTCAGATTTTGGCGGGTAGCCCAAAAGAACTGCCCCTATCGGGCAATGACCCAGCCATTACTTCTGGCACCGTCTCAGGTGCTTCTCCGACAAACCATTGATACTTCCGCAGGCACATGGCCCAGTTGCGGTCCGGCAAAATGCCACTGCCGAAAATATCTGTTCTTTCTACGTCAAATGCGATCGCGTATCTCAGCCGATCGGCCCGCACCCGCCCCCCGGCCCGATACAGCGACAAATTCACATAGCAGCGCCCCGGCGACAGATAAATCGGCTCGGTAATGCAGGTCACCTTCCCTTCTGCTGGCAAGCTATCTGGCAGGCCGCCCATCATCTCGCTATACAGCGTAAAGAGCCCGATGTTTTTGTTGTAGTCATAAATAGTGGCCGAAAACTGAGGGTAAGCAATTGGCTGATCGCTGCGGTAGCCAATCGTTACCTTTAGTCGGCTATCGGCGCGAATTACCGGGCTGCCGTCTGCATCTTCAATGTCCAAAGAAACAATGCGCGCACTGCCATCGCCGCCGCGATCTTCCCGCTCGGCGATTGAGCCCTTGCCGGAGTCCATCAGCGCCTGCATAGAGCTGAGATACTGGCTAACCATAGCTTGCGTATCGCCCTGAGCCACCATTTGCCCACCTTCCAGCAGGCATGCCCGTTTGCACAAGGACTGCACCGTCTCCATGTTGTGACTCACAAACAGTACGGTGCGGCCTTCTTTAGCCGCGACATCGTCCATTTTGCCCAGGCACTTTTTCTGGAAAGCCGTATCTCCGACTGCTAGCACCTCATCTACGATCAAAATCTCTGGTTCCATATGCGCTGCCACCGCAAAGGCTAGCCGCACGTACATTCCAGATGAATAGCGTTTTACTGGTGTATCTAGAAACTTCTCCACCTCAGCAAACGCGACAATCTCATCGAACTTCCGAGTGATTTCTCCTCGGGTCATGCCCAAAATCGCCCCGTTCAGGTAGATATTTTCTCGTCCGCTCAGCTCTCCGTGAAAGCCCGTGCCCACTTCCAACAGGCTTGCGACACGTCCTTCAATCTCAATGCGTCCGGTCGTGGGCTCGGTAATTCGGCTGAGAATTTTCAGCATCGTCGATTTGCCCGCGCCATTGCGGCCAATAATGCCAACAATCTCGCCCTGCCCAATCTCGAAGGAAACATCCTTCAGCGCCCAAAAGTCTTCCTGACTGGCCTTCTGTCGGCTTCCTTTGCCACGCACCTTTTGGCCGAGCGCGCTGAGTCCACCAGCTAACTGATCGCGCAGCGTACCCGCATGTTTCCCCCGACGCTGGCTTCGTGTGAGCAGCTCATAGCGCTTGCCCAAATTCTCACACTTAATCACCGAATCAACCATGAATACTCTCTAGAGGTGTCTTTTTCGCAAGTCTTCTTTTAAATAACGTCCGCAAAAGTTCGTTCTGTCTTGCGGAAGTAGCGAATGCTAATCGTCAGGAGCAGCCCGATACCGACTAGAGATAGGCCGAATCCTGGCCAGTAGAGTGTGGACCCTTCGCCCAAAATCGCCCAGCGGAACCCATCAATCACGCCGACCATCGGGTTGAGAGAATACAGCAGTCGCCACTTTTCGGGCACGACCGTGCTGCTAAAGCCTACGGGCGAAATGTAGAGCCCCAGCTGAATCACAAAGGGAACAACGTATCTAAAGTCTCGGTACTTGACATTGAGCGCGGCAAACAAGAGGCCACCGCCGACGGTCGCGGCAAAGGCTACCAGTACAAACAGCGGAAGGGTCACAATGCGCCAGCTAGGAACAAAGTCGTACCAGGCCATGAGCCCTAGTAAAATAGAGCCCGCCACCAGAAAATCTACAAAGCTGACGATCACTGCGCCCATTGGCACAATTAGCCGAGGAAAGTAGACTTTGGAGATTAATCTTCTGTCGTTGATTAAGCTATTGCTGCACTGTTGCAATGAGCCCGAGAAAAACTGCCAGGGCAGCATGGCTGCAAATACTAAGATGGGATACGGTGCGCCTTCCGAAGGCAGCTGTGCCAGCTTTCCAAAGACAACGGTAAACACCACCATCGTGAGCAATGGCCGGAGCAGCGCCCACGCGACGCCGAACACCGTTTGCTTGTAGCGCACCAAAATATCGCGCCAGGCCAAGAAGTAAAACAGCTCACGGTAAGCCCACAGGTCTTTCCAGTATTGACTCTCTGTACGGCCCGCTTCAATGACAAGCCTTTTTCGTGCTCCCCCTTGTGGCGGAATGCTCTTCAACGCGTTGTGCCGAATGACCATAGTAAAAGCGTGCTGTTGACCAGCGAAATTTAACTTTATAGATTCGCTGGAATTACTTTCCACTGATCCCTAAAAGTTTCTTTTATACCTGGACACACGTGCGTATAGAAAAGTTCCAAAAATAGCAAAGCGCCACTTTTGTAAGAAAAAGTGGCGCTCGATGTTATGACTGATGCTGACTTACCGTACTGGCTTTGATGAAGCAGGAGAGTGTTTTACTACAAACTATTGTTGATGTGTGTGGCGAGTGTTATTTTGTCTTTGCCTAAAAGGAAAACTGAAAGCCGCCAGCAATTACCGCACTGTCATCATCATTAAAGGCGTCTTCTTCCCGTAGATATATGTCAGGGCCACGGGCTGCTCCGGTTCCTACGGTTTGCACGATGCGATCGCCCGCATCACCCGTTGCAAATTGATTGACCATCACGTTAACGGCCTTCCCGCTAGTATGCGCAATCGTTTCATACACCGCGCGACCGTTTCCATCCTTTACCGCCTCAGTGCGATACACCGGTATTGCATTGCCCTGTGCGTCGTACTGGTAGGCGGCGCGCTGTACTTCGCCAAACGGATTAAACAATAGCTCAACGCGCCAGCCAGTTTCAGCGTCGCCGTTGCTGTTGCCAATCACTGTATCGCGAGTAAACAGCTCTGCCCGTACGGTGTTGGCCGCTGCGGTCCAGGGCGTATTGCCAAAGTTGAAGATGCCGCCGAGAGCCAGCTCGCCCTGCACGCCTGAGAAGTTAGCGTAGCTGTCGGAGCGACTGCTGCTCGCTGAGTCCATTTCGATCAGTTCATCGGTGATGATTTCGCTCGTCTCGAAGGTTTCCGACTCTACGAGGACTTCTTCACCACGAACGCGGGTGCGATCGCGCTCTGTCACTTCAGTTTCAACAGAGACAACTTCAGGCCCACGGCTGGCAAAGCGGACGTTGGCCAGCTCACCCGTCTCGCTGATGCTGAAGCTGGCAGTACCTTCTTCTCGCGTGGTTTCGGTTCGCTGAATCAGGGCTGTTTCCCTTTCGATGATGGGTGTCATAAAGGTGTTGACGGTACTTTGCACACGCAGCTCTGTGGTGACGCGGTCCATAGATGTGGTGCTTTGGCTCACGGTGTCGCTCTGGTTGCCAATGCCTGCTGCGATCGCGCCTCCCAGATAGAACCCAGCCGCTCTAGTCGTGCGTCCATAGGCCTGTTGTCCAGGATTACCTGCGATGATTTCGGTGGGTAATAGGATATTGCCGACTCTGGCGTCTGCTTCGTCTCTTTCGTTCACGTCTACTGTGCTAATGCGATCGCCGCCAAAGGTTTCAGCATAGATGCCCTGCAATCCGTTGAATTCACTGGTAGCAGCATTTTGGCCACCAAGGGTGTCTTCTACCGCGTACACTGTCGATGTTTCTGCGGCGAAGTTCTGCGGCTGTCGGTCGGCAGATATGATGAAAAAGCCGCCTGAGGCAATACTATAGCCATCGCCACTTTCAGTGACGGCGTAGGTTTCACCGAGTGCAAGGTTTTGGCCTGCCTGCTGAGGAACCAATGCATAAATCGCCCGCGTTGCTTCGCCTGTTGTCAGTGAAATGGGTTCGGTGGCATGCCCCTCTTTTGTCCACTGAGGGACAAAGCTGATGCCGCCTGTGGATGATTCGATTAATAGGCCGCCGACGTTATCTGTATAGGCTGCGTTGCCTGCGCCGACTGTTTCTGCATCGGCTGGGACGATGACCACTGGCTGATTATCCGGCAGCTCAAAAATGCCGTTAGTCGGAAAAATTTGTTCGGTTCCCTGCACGGTTTCATCGGGGGTAGGGGGCACGTAGCCGACGAGCCGACGGTTGGTGAAGAGGCCAGCGGGTTCTACTAGGGGCCTGCTGCCTTCGGGCGCGGTGATGGTGTTACCAAAAGCGGCGGGGGCTAGGCGGTGAGTCGGATTCAAAAACTGGGTGACGCCCAGAGTGCCAGTAAGGCCTGCTTCGTTATCGCCAACAAAGGGATTGAAGGTGGCGTTAGCGGAGAGTAAGGTCGGTGGCGCGCTGGGATTGTTGAGCAGGGGCTTGAGCTGACCGGTGAAACTGAGGCCGTCGCTACCGGCGCGAATTTGGCTGCCGCCAGTATAGCGATTGTATATTAGCTGTTCATCGTCGGCTGTGCGGGCTCCTTCAGCATGGCCAATAGCGCGTGGGGCTGGGTTGTCGGGTGTGACTACTTGGCCGTAGTCGCGCTCCTCTGTACTCACTGAGTCTGACTGCGCTATGTTTTCAACGATTTCGGTTTCAATGCTTTCTTCTATGCGGGTTTCAGGATCAGTGGGCGTTTCACTGATTCGGGTGCGAGTGGAGATATTTTGGCGCTCAGAGAGCGTATCGGCCTCGCCGCGTCCGCCGGAGATTTGTACGTATTCACCGTCGTCGAAGTCGAGGTCGCCCCCGTTTTGTAGGTCTTCAACGATGAAGTCGCCATTCTCTAAAAAGTAAATGCCGGATTCGCTAGGCTCTGCACCGTTGCTGCGCAGGTTGAGCACGCGTAGCTCCACAGTGTCTTCAGCGCCGTAAGATACTGTGATTTGAGATTGTTCGGGTAGGGGCTGGTTGTCTGGGCCAACGGTGACTTGGCTGCCGCGAATAAAGGTAGATTCCTGGCTGAGGATATTGTTGTCATTATCGAAGACGGTGACTTCGATGCCTTCGCCGTAGGCGTGGGAGCCTTCTCTAAAGCCGACATCGAATTGAGTGGTGAGCTGTAAGGAGTCAGCATCTAGGGTGTATTGCGGTCCGTTGCCGTTACTGTTGCCATTGCTATTTATTCTGCGGTTGAATGCTCGGTTGATGTAGTCAACATCGGGCAGTATGTCTACGGTATTGGGAGCCAGTATGTTAGCGCTTACAGGCTGGGCTACGCGTTCTCTCACTTGGGTAGGTAGCTGAGCGGGCAATGGGATATTTGAGGTGTTTTCCATTGCGCCGGTTTGGATATCGAAGGCGTTGTTGTCTATGCTCACTGCGCCAGTTGCCGCGTCGTAGCGAATGTTGTCGGCTGTCTGTGCAATCGCCTTTGAGGACGCTAGAAACAGTCCGCAGGTTGCCAGTAGGAGCGCCACCATAGCGGAGACACCGCCTTTTCGCTTTTTCTTTCGAGGTGCAACGTAAAGCGCAGTGGCTGTGTGGTAGTTTCTTGCATCGGCTTTAGTAAAATCAGCAGATGGGGTAAAAGCAGTGATGGGTAGAAGAGGCATGGGGGGCACCTGACTTATAAATAGTTTTCTTGGCATTTATCTAAAAAGGCGAAAACGTGAATCTCTCCTTTCTGTAATTGCTACAAAAACTATTCACCCGAATCCCCGTACTTTCTGCGAGCTGTTTACAGCGAAACCTACTGTTGCAAAGTGCTGTATCCCGCTAGCGGACTGAGCTTGAATGGTTTTTAACGCATCAAGAAAACTTGAACTTTACGCTTTTTATATGTGGGTTAGCCTCTTTTGTTTTTCTTCTTTTTCGTCTGCAATCGTTTGGCGTAGAGGGTTTCATCGTTTTTTAAGAAGAGATGAATTAAGTTCTCTTTATATATAGATAGTAAGAAAAGACAGTGTGTAAAAATGTCAGAAGAAAGATGAAAATTCCAATTGAGATTATATGCTTGTGACAGATTCTGTAGTGGTCTACGACTCTGATATGAGCCATCTCTAGCCATTCTTAGACTCTGTTTCTGTGGATGCCCATAGTTGCATTATCTGTGTATGACAATTTTCTAAACCGTCTGTTGAAAATACTCTTTTCTCTACTGTTGTAGTTTGCCGAGATATTCGACGCTATTTTATCCTCATAGATGTTTCTGCCAAAAGCAATACGGGGTAAAATGCAACAGGTTTGTGTCTAGTCCATGAATTGGCAATATAGCCTGTACCGGATGCATTCGGTACAGGCTAGTCATTTGGCCTGTTGCTACATAAGGCTTTTAGCCAGAAAACTGTACCTCAGCCAAATGACAAAGGCTATAGACGCAAAAGAAAGCCCCCTTTAACTGCCGTATGCTTCATCGGCTAAGGGGGCTACAGAGTGAGTGTTTCGTAACTCAGAGTTGAGCGTTGTAGAATTAAGCGCTATGGAAAGCACTATGCAACCAAGCGCTGCTGAATCAAGTGCTACAAGAAAATTTGGACAGACCCTTTTCCCTGGTCTAAGCTACCTTTCGCGCTGCCATCGGCAGCAAATGTAAAAGTGATTTCTCCTTGCACAGCGGTTGTTTTGTTACTGGTTGTTTTGTCAGTGGTTGTTTTGTCAGTGGTTGTTTGCTCACCACTGGTACGGTAAATGCCAGCGAAGACGCCGTCGCTGTTGAGTGTACCGATGAGTTTGCCTATCTTGGTCGTGCCAGTGGCTGTATCGCTAGTAGAGTAGCGATACTCTATCTCCATGCGATCGCCTTCCAAAGATGCACTCACAACTTCTCCCCTGGCTTCTCCGCTAGCCGAATCGCAGATAAAACCATATTCAGTGGGGCTTTTGACGAACTGAGCAATGCCCAGAAAGTGTGCGATCGCAACATTCTCTTGAGAGGCAATTCTATTCTCGCGTGTGGGCGTAGCTGCCATGCTTTCTTCACCAATAGTAGGGACGGCGCTAGAAGGCTGCATGTCCATCCCACCTCCCAGAAACTGAGGACGTGACAGGGCAAATATGCCTATAGCTGCGCCACCAGCCAAGCCAAGTTCAAGAAAAGTGCGAATGCGTCCCATAAGAGAGGTTTTGATAGCAGTAGATATATTTATATTCTTGCCAGATACCTCAATGAGCAGGAACCTCTATACGACAACTTTCGTATGTGGCACGTAATATGAAGCCATCTTGAAGTCATTCTTACGCATGTAGTCCCTACTTATATCTAGGTAAATGAGAATGGAATTCTTCGTTGCCTGGCTGCTGTATTGCTGTATGACACAGCGATTCTAGGTCAGTGAGGGGGCAAGCACCCTGTCCCTAAAGTCGTAAATGTATCGGTGTGATGGCCAGCTGGTGAGCGGTGGTCAGTTGGCGAGTTGTCCCCGAGGCTACTCTGGTGATTTATTGAGATACTTTGCTGAGCTTTGCTGGGTTTATGGTGCTTGTGCTTCTTCCAGGCTCTTTTGTTCTACACTGTCTTGCTCTGAATTATCCATAGAGAGAAATCGACCCCTGAGCCAGCCCTCTGTGTAGGGAGCGTTGTTGAGCCGAATGTGGCTCCACGTTGCGCTAGGGTCGTCTTCCATTAGGTAGTCGCCGAACTGATCGGTGATGGTAACAGAGTCGCCGCTGATGCCGTAGCCTACAGGCTGTTGATTTGGAGCAGGGCGGATGTAGAGCGGAATAGCGCTCCCTTCTCGTGGGCTAACGAGGGTAGCAGGCTGTTCTTCGAAGGGTGTGCTTTGTAGCGCAGCGATGAGTACTGGCGGGTGGTCTGTCGGCAACAGACTGGTGGCCATGCCTACAGCCATGCTTGCAGTAGGTACTAAAAAGAGAACTGTGAATGCGGCAACAAGTCCTAAGACGCAAGCGGCCGCGCTGATGACCACTTTCCATACTTGCTGATTCATTCCTTTCTCTTCGACTGTTTGCGCTTCGACGCCTTTTCTCATAGTTAACACACTTGATTTGCTCGTTATTACTGGCTCGTCATCACTATAGCGTTGTCAATCCTTGCGATCGTAGCCTTAGTTTCAGCGTACCGATAATGATGGCTCAATTATGAAGTTATCTATCAAGTAGTAGATAGTAATAGTTATCTATCAAGTAGTAGATAGATAATGTATTTGCAGGCAGTCTATTGGCGCAGCCACTTTTGTTGAAGGCGTGTGCGTTGCCTGCGTTGCTGTTATTTAGGGTTTTGAAATGTCTCAAGAATTTGCGGACCAAAAGTTGATCGTGGTAGGTGGCTCCAGTGGGATGGGTAAGGCAGTGGCGCAGCGGGTGCTGCAGCAAGGGGGAACTGCGGTAATTATTGGTAGGCGGGCAGAAAAGCTACAGGCGGCAGTGGCCGAACTGAGTGCGTATGGCCAGGTGACGGGCGAGCAGGCTGATATTAGTGATCGGCAAGAGCGAGATGCTTTGATCTCTAAGATCAATCGTGATCATTGTGATGCGACGCTGCTAGTAAATGCGGCTGGTGTCTTTTTGCCAAAGGCTTTTTTGGAGCATACTGAGTCGGATTATGATCTGTATCTAGATCTCAATAAGGCGACGTTTTTTGTGACGCAGGCGATGGCAAAGCCCCTCCGATAGGAGGATCGCGCAGAACATGGTCTCTGCCGGTTACAAAGGAGCCATCGTCAATGTGGGCTCTATGTGGGCCAAGCAAGCCGTGCAGGCGACGCCATCTTCGGCCTATTCTATGGCAAAGGCAGGGCTTCATTCCTTTACGCAGCACTTGGCAATGGAGCTAGGCGGCAGTAATATTCGCGTGAATGCGGTGTCGCCTGCGGTGGTAGAAACGCCGATATACGAGGGATTTATTGAGAAAGATCAGGTGCACGATGCGCTGCAAGGGTTCAATGGTTTTCATCCGATTGGGCGGATTGGGTCGGCGGATGATGTGGCAGAAGCGATGGCGAGGCCCCTCCGAAGGAGGATCGCATTTCTTCTGTCAGAAAAGTCGGCCTGGGTAACTGGCGCGGTATGGGACGTAGATGGCGGGGTAATGGCTGGGCGTAACCAGTACAATTAGAGCCGCTGTTTGGAGCGCTGTACAATTGAGCATGTTCTCTATGCTCTACCTCTCCACACTTCCTCTATGCCTGACGCTGCCAAATCATCGGTCTCTCGGTCTGAAGAAATTTTGAGCGTGGCCCAAAATTTTATTCAAACGCGAGGCTACAACGGCTTCAGCTATCGCGATATTGCAGCGGCGATTGGCATCAAGAGTGCGAGCATTCACTACCATTTTCCCACTAAAGGTGAGTTGGGACGGTCGGTGGCTGCTCGCTATTGCGATCGCTTTGATCAGGCGCTTCAGTCTATTCGTGAGGATGCGGCAACTGCCGGAGAGCAGCTGGAAGCTTACGTGGCGCTGTTTCGAGATACGTTGGTGGAACGCGATCGCCTGTGCATGTGCGGCATGTTGGCAGGCGAGCTGAAAACTGTTCCACCGGAAGTAAAAGGAGAGGTAGCTCGCTTTTTTACCGCGCAGCAGCAGTGGCTTTCTCAAGTGATTCAAGCAGGTATCGACAATAAAGAGATTGCCGCTTCAGAAGAGGCCCTGTCTTGGGCGACGATGTTTGTTGCTTCTTTGGAAGGGGCGATGCTGGTGGCTAGAGGCCTAGATGATTTTCAGTATTTTGATGTAGTGAGTAAGAAGCTGTTAGATCAGCTGTTTGAGTAGTTTTCTACGGTTGCTGGCGTTTTATGTTTGACTACTTACGACGACCGCTAGACTGAATCAGGGCTTCATTGCGAGATAGACAGAGGATCTATTATGAAAACTATAGCAAGTACGAGAAAAGAAGACAGCTTGGACGATTTTGAGCGAACAATCGGGCACTGTCGAAATGCCGACAGACTGGGCTAAAGAACACGACCATTATTTATACAACACGCCAAAGCGAGAGGTGTGATTTAAGTGAAGTATAGTAATACGCTTGCTTCTACGTAACTTGATACGATAGGCGAGCTATTGCTTTCGGAGCTGACTGAATCCTCTGTGACGTTTCTATTTTCTAACCTGAGGCCGGTCGATAGTACAAGCGATGATGCAGGTGGCGTAAGGCTAGTACATCAGCCTGGGAGTGTTGTTAGCAGTGCGGCCCTGATTGCTGGAACGACGGTAGGCGCAGGGGTTTTGGCGCTGCCAGCAGTGACGTACCCGGCGGGGGTGATTCCTTCTACGGTGCTGATGGTGTCGGCTTGGCTGTATATGCTGGTGTCGGGCTTGCTGGTTGCTGAGGCGAATTTGCAGGCGATGCGAGCTTCTGGCAGACCGGATTTGGGTTTATTGGCGACGATTGAGCACTCTTCCTCTGGAAGGGCTAAGTCATCGCTGGGTAAATGGGGTGCGCTCTTTCCTGGTAAGGGTTTAGCAATTGCTGCTGGTGTCGTCTACATTTTCATTCACTATGCCCTTTTAATTGCCTACGTTGCACGCGGTGGCGATATCTTGGCAGCAGCCCTCGAAAATTTTGGCGACGAGGCGAATTTACTTCAATCGGTACCGCTGTGGCTCGGGCATGTTGTCTTTGTCGTTGTACTCGGTGGTGTTCTTTACTTGGGCAGTTCTCGGTTTGTTGGCTGGCTCAACAGTGCATTGGTAATCTTCGTGATTGTGGCTTTTGTGCTTTTGCTAGGGCTGAGCGCGGGGCAAGTGGAGCCGTCGCGGTGGCAGGTGCAGCACTGGGAGGCGATTGGCGCTGCAGTGCCGGTGATGTTTGTGGCTTTTGTGTACCAAAATGTGGTGCCGGTGGTGACCACTCAGCTAGAGGGCGATGGGCGTCGGGTGCGGCTGGCGATTGTGATAGGGTCGCAGATTCCGCTAGTGATGTTTGCGCTGTGGAATGCGGTGATTTTGGGAAACACTGCTTGGAGCGAAGGAACCATACTGGGTGACGTGGTAGACCCAATCGAGCTATTACGGCGGGGGACGGCTCATCCGAGTCTGGGTGTAGTGGTGTCAGTGTTTAGTGAGCTTGCGATCGCTACCTCATTTATTGGCTTTGTGTTTGGGCTGCTCAATGTATTTGAAGATGTCTTTGCTCAGGTGATGGTGTCACCCGACGGCTCGGCTGTGCGTTGGCGGCAGGCGTTCTTTTATCTGTTGATTTTGGCACCGCCGCTAGCGCTCTCTGTGCTGGACCCCAATATTTTCTTTGAGGCGATCGATGTTGCAGGTGCGTATGGTAACTCGATACTGTTTGGCATTATCCCGGCAGTGATGGTTTGGAAGTATCGCTATAAAAATGATTCGGAATCAGCGTTTGGCAGTATGAAGCAGGCTGATGTTTTGGTGCCTGGTGGCAAGGGATTGCTGGTTGTGATGATTAGTATTGCTGTGGTGGTTATCGCTCAGAATGTCATGCTGAGATAAAAACTATTGAGAAAAAACCGATGATTTCGTGATTTTTCATATCATAGGGCTTAGTACAGGACAAAAGCTTGCAGAATAGTCAGGGAAGGAGTTTCATAGGTTAATCACAACGCCACGAAACTCCCATGTTCGAGCTTAATGCCTTACGCGCTAAATTACAGCCCTATCTAGGTTGGCACGGTGCAAGAACGCTGTTTGTTGCCGCCTTTATCATGGCCCTATTTCGAGCGAGGACCGTCAATCTGAGCGAGCTGGCCGTTGCCTTTCCCGGCTTGGCTAAACCGGAATCCCACTACAAACGCCAACAGCGATTCTTTCGGTCGTTTGAACTCGACTATGCCGTCATTGCCAAGCTAGTCGTAGCTTGGCTGGCACTCCCTGAGCCCTGGGTACTGGCAGTTGATCGGACCCAATGGAACGTGGGTAAGACA
>JBHJIY010000146.1:0-22808 GCA_050042985.1 Phormidesmis sp.
CCATCGAGTAAGTAAAATTCAAACTCATGCCCCATCATCACATCAAAGCCCATTTGCTGAGCCAAATCCAATAGAGACTTGAGCACATACCGAGGAGCACCCTTCAGCGGCTCATCGGGGCTCCAGCAAGCATCACAAACCACCTTGACCGTGTCGTCCATCCACGGCACAGACACAGTGCTTTCAAAATCAGGGAACAGCAAATGGTCCTGATACTTGCGTTCCTCGTGGTAACCGGAGCCACCCACACCAGAGGAGGCGGTATCGAGTGCCAGCGTTCCCCCATAAAAGTTCAATCCCTTTTTGGCGTAGCCAGCCGCCTTTGCTAGGGGAACCACCTTCAGCCGGGATACCCCATGCAAATCGGGTAGCTCAAAGCGCACATACTTGACTCCCTCTTTTTCTAATGACGCGATCCACTGTGCGATCGCCTCTTCTGTCGGAACAGCTACAACCATGACGGGGGCCTTCGTCAACAACCTCTCCTAATGTCTCGAAAGATTCAAATTGCTGTTGTATCACTGGGGACAAAATGGCGTGCCATTATCCCAAACGGCAATCTGAAAGCCCTGCTGCGCAAATGCCTCCTGAATTTGAGCGCGGTTTTTAGAGTGCATGAACAGCAGAATACCGCCCTGGGTAGATTGTTGAGGCCGGATTAGGGATTGTGCGATCGCCCCCGATGGCTGCAAATGCAACCCATTCCAGCCAAACTGAGGATAGGTATCGAGAATGGCACAGAGCTTTTGGGCTTGCCCCTGGAGCCCGCCAACAAGAACGGCAAAGTGCCCCACGCACCAGTCTGGAAACGTGGCAGGCGCCTCGCCCATCTGGAGAAATCGAACAACCGCTGAGAGGGATAATTGAGAGCCCCAGAGATAACTCGTGTGAATATTCAGCAGCGGCAGCATCTCCCAATCTGCCCCCCGATCTGAAAAGTCGTGACAGGTTTGGACAAGGGTATCCAGACCTGATTCCCAGTTTTCCATTTGCAGGGGCAGCAAGCAGAAGCGGCCTTGACTCAGCCTCTCCGTTGCCTGGATAAGTCCATCTACAGAAGTACCGCACTCGTCGAGAGTTGGCACCGTCGGAATCGTGTTGTAGCCTTCACCCGTGCGTGATGTAGCGCCCGACGGGAGCCAGTCAGACGCATTGCCCTGACTCGGGAGAATTGTAGCAGCGGCTTTGGCCACAGCCACAGCCGACACCGGAAAGCCACCGTACGCCTGTAACAACACCGACACCCAATAGGGACCACATAAATTGTCTGGCTGCTGCCCTGCTCGTTCATGCCGATGCAATAGAGTATGAGTACCGGGCAAAAAATCTAATGTTAAGTTCATAGAAGTAAACGACGCTGGCCTGGTGAAGACATATCAGTTATTCAACACTATCTCTTCAAACAGATCAGCCACCTCAAACAAGAGAAAAGTTATATTCACTAGCCACAGAGACCTATATACCAAAGAATTAGACCAAACCAAGTCCAGTTTAAAGACAGGAGGTTTTCCCTAAAGAAACCTACCGGCCTGGACTTGGCCATGGGTTAGTTTCATAAGTCAGCTATAAGTCAGCCTTTCGTAGCCCATAACGTAGCCTCTCGGACTGTGTAATAGAAACAAGCAAACGCAGCAAGCGAGCGTTCTGCTGTTACTCCTGCTATTACTCGGGCGTAACAAAAATCAACGCTTTCTCTCACTAAAACGCTTTGTCTAAACCATCCTGACTTTTTATCAGGACTATTAGATTGCGTCGTTTTTTTGAGAGTGTTTTTCAGCCCTCTAAAAACTAAAGGAAATTCCAAAATGAACAACTTTCTAACTCTTCTGGTCAACGAAATCGTAGGTAGCTTGTTTAAGAACGCCCCTGAAATCGATGACCTCGGTGACATCTTTATTGGTAACAACGGAGATGAGAAGTTCCAAGGTGGCGATAAAGATGACATTTTCCTGGCCGGCGGCGGTGATGATACTGTTAGAGGCGGCGGTGGCACCGATGTCGTTTTTGCCGGGAGTGGCAACGATACTGTAATTGGTCAAACCGGCGATGATGTTACCTTTTTAGGGAATGGTAATGACCGCTTTATCTGGAACAATGGCGACGGCAGTGACTTTATTAACGGCGGTAAAGGCTTTGACATCACTGAAGTGAACGGTGCCAAAGGTGCTGGCGATGAGTTTGATTTGCGCGAAGTTAAAGGTCAGGCTATTTTTAACCGACTTAATCTAGGGCAGTTTACCCTGACGAACGAAGAGATTGAGCAATTTGAGATTAATGGCAAGGGCGGTGATGACTCACTGACGGTAGGTGACCTTACTGGCACCGAGGTTGAGAAAGTTGTCTTCAAAGGTGGCAAAGGCAACGATGTGCTTGATGCCAGAGAAAGCTCGACCACCGTTGAGGCTTTTGGGGGTAAAGGCGACGATTTGTTGCTGGGCGGCTCTGCCGAAGATACGTTTTATGCGGGCGCTGGTGATGACATTGTTGTGGGTCAACGCGGAGATGATGTTGCTTTTTTAGGGAACGGTAATGACCGCTTCATCTGGAACAACGGCGACGGCAGTGACTTCATCAACGGTGGCGCAGGCTTTGATGTCACCCAAGTGAACGGTGCTGATGGTGCTGGCGATGAGTTTGACTTGCGCCAAAGTGGCAGACAGGCCATTTTTAATCGGCTCAATCTGGGACAGTTCACCCTGACGAACAAAAAGATTGAACAGTTTGAAATCAATGGCCAAGGTGGTGATGACTCATTGACGGTAGGCGATCTCAGCCGCAGCGGCGTTGAAAAAGTTGTCTTCTCAGGCGGCGATGGTAATGATGTGTTAGACGCCAGAGAAAGTTCTACTGCCCTTGAGGCTTTTGGGGGTGACGGCGACGATTTGTTGCTGGGTGGCTCTGCCGAAGATACGTTCTTCGCGGGTGCTGGTGATGACATTGTTGTGGGCCAGCGGGGAGATGATACTGCCTACCTGGAAAACGGCGATGACCGCTTCGTTTGGAACAACGGCGACGGCAGTGACTTTATCAATGGTGGCGCAGGCTTTGATGTCACTCAGGTGAACGGCGCTGACGGTGCGGGCGATGAGTTTGACTTGCGCGCAGTTGACGGCCAGGCCATTTTTAATCGACTTAATTTGGGTCTGTTTACCTTAACCAACGAAGAGATTGAGCAGTTTGAAATCAATGGACAGGGAGGTGATGACTCATTGACAGTAGGTGACCTCACTGGCAGAGTTGTTAAATCCGTTGTCTTCTCGGGTGGCGATGGCAATGATTTTCTGAATGGAAGCGGTACAGCTACACCGATTACTGCTGATGGGGGTGCGGGTGATGACATTCTTATCGGTGGCGACGGTGACGATATTCTCATTGGCGGCGGCGGTGCTGACTTGTTGATTGGCGGCGGCGGCAATAACGTCCTTATCGGCGGGAAAGGAGGGGATTTCTTTGGCTTTGATACCGGGGCTGCCTTTAATGCAGCAGATATTGGAACAAATGTGATCCAAGACTTTGAGAGCGCTGACAAAGTGGTGCTGGATAAGACGGTCTTTGCTGCGTTAACTAGCGAAATTGGCGGGGGACTATCTGCCAGCGAGTTCGCCGTTGTCAATAGCGTAGAAGAAGCCGCCTTGAGCGATGCTCTGATTGTTTACGGTGCTAGTACAGGGCAACTGTATTACAACGCGAACGGTGCAGGGGCAGGGTTTGGCAACGGTGCTCAGTTTGCCACCATCGAAGGCGCGCCCACGCTAGATGCTAATAGCTTTGTTATTCAAGCATAAGCTCACCTTGATCTATAGCCAGCGTACGGAGGTATCTCGTTATGGCAAGCCTGCGCCAACGAAATGGGCAACGTACGCTGGCTATCCAACCAGCATTCTATATCGAATCCTTTAACGTAACCCTTTGAGTTACGTAACAGAAAAAAAGAGAAAATAGAAACCCATCAAGAGAGACTGCGCCATCGCCCAAAATCCCACAAGCACGGCAAAACGAGTAAAGGAAGTCAGCGCTACCGCTGTGCCTCGTGTCGTCGCACGTTCATTGAAACCTTCAATACGCTTTACTACCGGCGTCAAATCACACCAAAACAAGTGGAAATGATTTTACAAGCTCATGCCGAAGGCAGCCGTTTGCGAGGCATTAGTCGAATCGGGAAACGGGCTTATGGCACGGTAGTAGACATTGTTCGTGTTGCTAGTTACAAGGCTCAGCTGGGACACAATGAAGAAGTCCAAGACGTAGAATGCGCTCAAATGACAGCTGATGAGATATGGTCGTTTGTGAAAAAAAGCAAAAACGATGTGGCCCAGAAGATTTAGCTGTTGGCGACTGCTGGTTAGGTGTGAGAGCCTTGGATTTGGCATGACATTGTCACCTATAGCTTCTGTCGAGTTGCTTAGGACACTATTATCGGCTGAAACCATTACATGGCACCAGGCAACTCGACTCGCAAAGTAAGAATGCATCCTTACTTTGCTATATCCCACGTTTTAGTGAGGCACAATCGGTTGGTTTGAGTGTGCTAAAGCGGCAGTTGAATGCAGAATTCGCTGCCTTGTCCCGGTTTGGACTGTACTGCGATGGTGCCACCATGAGTTTCAACGACGATTTTGTGTGCGATCGCCATGCCTAGCCCCGTCCCTTTGCCCACAGCTTTAGTGGTAAACAAATTCTCAAATATTCTAGATTTCACCGCTTCTGACATGCCCTTACCATTGTCAGATATGCGAACTTCAACAGCCGTCTGATCCGCTGCTACAGCCGTCTGAAGGGTGACTTTTTGAGGATGAGTGTTCAACTCCTCAAAAGTTGTTTGTAGCGCCATCTCATCAAACATATCAATCGCATTCGCCAAAATATTCATAAACACCTGATTGAGCTGACCTGAAAAGCACCCCAGCTTGGGCAAATCGCCGTAATCTTGTATTACCTCAATAGCTGGACGATGCTCACTGGCTTTGAATCGATACTTGAGAATCAGCAGCGTGCTGTCGAGACCTTCGTGAAGATTAGCACTGACTTTGTGCTCCATATCAGCACGAGAAAAAGTCCGCAGGCTAGTGCTAATAACCTTAATGCGATCAGTCGCCCCACGCATTGATTTCAATAATTTGGGGAAATCTTCTAGCAAAAAGTCGAGGTCTACATCTTCAGCACTCTCTTGAATTGCCTCAGTAGGTGGCTGTTGTTCCTGGTAGACTTGCAGGTACTCGAACAGATCTTGAGTATAGTCTTCGGCATTTTTGATGCTGCCATTCAAAAAGCCAATGGGATTGTTAATTTCGTGGGCAACGCCAGCAACCAGATTACCCAGTGCCGCCATCTTTTCACTCTGTACAGTTTGGAGTTGTGCTGTTTGGAGCTCTCCAAAAGCGGCCTCAAGCGCATTGTTCTTTTCAGTAATGAGCGCTTCGGCCTGTTCTTTTTCGATAATTTTTTGCTGTAAATTATGGAAAGCGCTTTGAAGCTGATGCGTCATTTTTATAAATGACGCGGCCAGCTGACCCAGTTCATCTTGACGATTGATATTGAGGCTGACATCAAAGTCACCGTCTGCCAATTTTTGACTGGCCATTGTGAGATAGCTCAGTGGAAAAGCAATTTGATTTCTTAAGACAAAGAACAGCAAACTCACTTCAACTAAAAGTGCAGCAAAACCGGCTATCAGAACAAACTGAATGGTATCAAAGGCCAGCTCTGATAAGAGTGATTCCGGATAAACCGTCACAAATAGCCAGTTTGGCCCAGTCAGCTCTGTCAGCGCCAAGAATTCACGATTTTCAGAATTCTTGATCACATTTTGCGATGGGCTCAGGCTCAATTGAAAAATTCTCTGGAGGTGCTCATCATTGAGGTCGTCGATATTGAGCTGTCCTTCGGCCTGTTGAAGTTGCTCAACGTATTTCGGGTGGGCAATTAATCTTCCATCTCGATCAAATATAATGTTGTAAGCGCCTGGCAAGTTATTGTTGACAGTTTGCTCGATTAAATTATTAAGCTCGATGTCGTGGCCAAAGCCACCGATAAAATGCTCTTTGATGTACAGCGGCACGACTGCTGACACCATCCAAACCTTCGTGACCGTATCAGAATAAACCCCTGTCCAAACCGGTTGCCGAGTTGGATTGTGTTGAGGGTCTGCCACATAGAAATATTCATCGTTAGAGGGCTTAAAGTCAGCCTTTGCTTCTAGCGCCAGCGGTGTGCCTTGCCAGTAAATGGTTGTCGAGTCTTTACCTGTATTCAAATAGGTATTAATAAATCGATTACTCCATGCCATGCCATGACTTGTAATCAAGCGTTGAGCAGTTAATAGCTGTCGCTTGAGCGACGGGGTAATTTCTGTCTTTTGCCCTACAAACGAGGTGGCTTTTCGAGTCGTGTCAAAATCTGAGAGCGATCGCCCATCGGGAAAATTACGAGTTGTTCCATCATTCCAATAAAAAAACTGCTGATCAAATCGGGCTGCGATCGCCTGATCTGCGACCTCTTGGTCAAGCGGCGAGTCTAGTTCTTGTAGAAAACGGTCTCGCAAAGACGTTAAATTATCTTCTGCCAGCTGAAACAGGGTACTTTCCCGCTGCCCGCGTTCTGTAATGTAGTGCTCCAACTGCTGACCCGTTTGGCTCTCCAGGTGGTGCATTACGTGAAAATAGCTCACAGTAGTTGATACCACTACTACCAATGCAACCCTTAGCGACATATTCAGCAGGGTTTTTACGGTGAGGGAGGTGCGATAAAAATCGATAGCCCGTATCCATAAGTTTTGCATAAGCTGATGATGCTCTTCAGCAGCGATTGGGCGCTAACTGGACGATCTTTGCCCACCCGAAGGCTCTTGTGTTTCTAGCTAAAAGTTCCCCGACGCTTAGAAGCTATAACAATTTTTCTCTATAGCTGGCAATGGCTGGGAACAGGGATCGAGCTATGGTTAAATTTGCAAAATTTTTATGAGCTACGCTGAGCTGATTGGGTTTCATCAAAGTCACTGTTGGCAAAACCTCTTCAGCTAGAATAGTTTGTTGTACTAACTCACGTTTGATTCTGCTTGCTTAACCAGATTTTTCCGTCACAACTCTAGCGCTCTTTCGATGCTACTTTTAGAAGAATTACAGTCTGGCCACAGCTCTGGCACTCGTATGACCATGAAGGACATTATACAATTATCTAATTGACGCTCTAGTTTTTTCGCTACCTGCTGATCGGGGACTAGCGTACAACACTTGTCAGCGAATTCTTTTACGCCTTTGCTGGCAAGCCCTGCTGCTTTTAGACGGACGCACGCAAAGGGACTGACTGCTACGCCACAAGCGAGATCGGTAAGGAATACTTCTGAGATTAAGAGGATTCCGCAATTCTTTTCGAGTTCGTTGAACATATATTCCAAATCCCCCTGATCTGGACACTCAGGCTCTGGGATAGGTTCGATCTTTGGTGGGGCTTTTGTACTAAAAATTGATATCTGAACCGTGCGGTCTTCAGCAGCTTCGACTTCGTCAATTTTCGGTGAGCCTGATTTTCTCAGGCGAACACGAGCACCTGCTTCACCTGTTCCAGTTACTTTACTTTTACCGATAGACATGCCTTCACTATCTAAAAAGAGTGTGGTACAAATAGCTCGCAATTTAGACAACAGCTTATTGTATTCATCATCTGCGGTTGTACTGGCATTGCCATTGACCCAGAGGAGCCAATCTTCTTTTTTGACGAGATCGATGATGCTGGGAGTTAGTATTTTCTCCTTTATTAATTTTTTGTGTTCAGGTTTGAGAAAGTTTTCCGAAATATCGAAATTTGAGATCTCCCAAATTTTTGCGGTAGTGTCATTTCGCAGCGTTCGAAATTCACCAGGACCATGTCGACTAGTACCTTCACACGAATTACTTTTCCCTTCCTCTTCGCCTTCTACAGCAACACGCTGAATAGTTGGGGGCGTCTGTCCTATCGATTGAATAGTTGTTTTTTGTTGCTGGATAGTATGAGTAAGTTCGTGAGCTACCAGCTTTTTCCCTGCTGCTGTGTGTGGTGAATATTGATTTCTACCAAAAACGACATGTTGCCCAACTGTAAAGGCACGGGCATTCATAGCCTGGGCCGATTTTTCGGCCTGACTATCTGTGTGGATTTTGACTTGGCTAAAGTCATGATGGAATCGCGATTCCATGAAAGTCCGAAGCTGATCAGGAAGTGGGTTCCCTTGACTTTGGATTAAGGGGTGCAGGTCTGTCTGCGTCTCAGAGGAACAGGTAGGATGTGACAGTGGTTTAGGTTGAAAGGCTTGCTCGACTGGCGTCTCTGTCGTGGTGACTGGCTGTCGTTGTCCCATCTCGGGCGTGCGCATGACTTGGTCGGCTATGCGGTCTGCTTCTTGCTCATAGCGATCGCTCACAGTCCCAACCTTTAGTTTTGGCTGAATTTTTGTCTTCTCATCACAGCTAGGACAGCCTCCTCCGCAAGCACAGCTCGATTTGCGGTGGACGGAAAGCATCGCCGGAGAGAACGATAGTGAGGGAGGCTTAACCTTAGAAAGTTGAGGCTCTTTCGGGGTACTTTTAGAGGCTGTAGTTCGCGCTTGTAACATTTCTGATTTCCCCTTATCGCTAAAAAGACATTCTTAAACAATTAATCACGCACTGTTACCGACCTTACTCAGGCAGCACAATTTCTACCCGCTGATTGAGCGAGACATCCGGATAGGTTGTGCTAATACCGTGAGCCGTTACCGTCAGCAAGTTTGCAGAAATGCCTGACTCAAGCAGCTGCGCTCTGATCACTTCTGCTCGTTTATTCGAGAGTGATAGCGCCTCTGCTCTCTCCCCGTCTTCTACGCTGGCATAGCCTCGTAGCGCAATTTGACTGTCACGGTTGGTTTTGAGGAATGTTTGGATACGCTGGATAGCCAGCTCTAGCAGGCGCTCGCCCGCAAACTGCCTATCTTGTCTAGGTGTCGTAGACCCAGTTTCAAACCAAATCACCGACCCTTCCAAAGGCATATTGGGCCGAGTAGGCGTATCGGGCTCATTACTACCGCCGATATTTACCTCAAATTTCTCTTCTCGACTAGCATTTTGTCGTAGTTCTGGCTGAGAAGAGTACAGCTGAGTCCCTTTTTCATTCACAACAGTTACATAGAGATCGGGGCCGCGTGGAGCACCATCTGCTTGGGTGGCTTCAAAGGCATAGAGAATTGAGAAAGTTCCGTTTTCAGTCGTTATCGCCTCGCCTAGTTTGTCGTCAAAGCGACGGTTGTTGTCGATGGCATTAACTCGAACACCTGCGATCGCCTCCCCTGTCACCGCATTCCTCACCTGCCCGCTAACCATCCAATCATCATCAGTCATCGGCGGTTCACCCCCAGTCGGCGGTGTCGTTGGCTGCCCCCCATCAATCGGGGTCAAAGTTTGTCGGTTGAGCCTAACTTCTAGAGTGATGCGGTCGCCACTTTTCAGCTGAGTGGCCGCCGGCCGCTGATAAATACTTTTCCCCTGAAGCGTGCGAATACTGAGGAAAACGCCCTCAGGCTCTGCTTTCGCCAGCTTTTGCAATACCTGAGGAGACAACGGCAAAGCGTAGTAACCCACACGAGTTGTCTCAGCCGTTCCTAAAAACGGCAAAAGCTGGCCCTGCCCATTACTGAGATAAACTACCAGCCGGGCCATCCCTCGATTGTTCTCATCTACCACACGCCCTTGTAAAAGCGCTGATTTTTCGTCAACCTCAGGCTGACGGATATCCACAATCTCTAGCTCTACCTCCAAATCCTTGATGGTCTTTGTATTGCGCTGCAACCGGCTCTTTGCCTGCTGAACGCGGACATGGCCTGACCCATACTTTTTCTGTAGCCGTTGCGCTTCGTTTTGCAGCAAGGAGCCCACCGCAAGCTGCGTGTCACGGGTTTGCTTTAGGCTGTCAATCTGAGCGGTTGAGCCTGCGGCCAAAGCCTTCAACAGCTCAGCATTGAGTGCCGTAAGATCGTTGTTATCGTTGGCGGTGGAAAACATCGCAAGGGGCCTCTGAAATTTTCGTACGGGTGAAAACAGAAATGTTAAATTTGCCTAGAGGTAATGTTTATTAGATGTAACGTGCTTAATCCTCAAAATCTTGAGTGTCATTAAAGAGAGGGCAGAATGTCTGATCGATAACCTGATTGCCTCGGGCGATGACGCCTCGGCCAGGTGCGGTGTTAAAAGCACCCATACAGTGACTGCCCTGATTCATGGGGGTGGTATTCATGAGTGTGCTGAAGGTTAGTAGAGATATTTGTCTGAAGGTGTTGGGCGATCGCAGCGGTTCTTTCAACCGATTATCACTTGCCCGTAGCGTGGCCGCTAACAGCGCCGTATTGATAACACCCCTAATATTATCGAAAGAAGCTCCCCTCGCGAGTGCTTCTGATTGGTTGCCATCAAAGCCCAGATCGTCGGCTGTCCAAATGAGCTGAGAAATCAGGCTTTGATTGTCTAGGCCTAGACGAGTTTGGTTGCTGTTGAAAAGGGTGTTGCCATTGGGCAGCCTGAAAAGAGATTCTCTTTGAAACTGGTTTTTCGGTTTGGCCGTGAAAGTTTCAGACGGATTGTTGGGGCTGCTGCCAATATCAGTATTGATGAAGCTGCCAGCCTGGTTGAGCCCGCCGATATTAAGCACTAGCACACTGCCTACATAGCGTTCTAAGGGGCTTGGCCCGGAGCGTTCACTGTTGAACTGATTGTTGAGGATGGCTGCAGGGCCAATGGCGAATAGGGTTAAGGCTCTGCCGACTGGCTGATCGACATTGTTATCTTGGATACGCGCGGCAGGGCGGCGCGTGACCTGAATTTCTTCTTCTTTACCCCCTTGGAGAAAGTTTACAATAGACATCGCAGAGGCAATGAGGGCAATGCCGCCACGGTTGCCCGCTGGAAGATCGTCAATAGGATCGGATGACAGCGGCGCATTGTCGGCAATGGTGTTGTGGGTGATTTCGACCTCTTCTCCAAAGCTGATCCAAATGCCACAGGTGGGCTTGGTATAGGTGACGCCGTTTTTCTCGATGCGATTGCAGTGAATGGAAACATCCGCGCAAAGTGCGAGGGAAATGCCGCCCAGTCCTCTGATGCTGACCAACTCTCTGAGTACCCTATCGAGTTGGTTTTGAAAGCATTCAAAAATATGGTTTTCGGTGATATTGAGGCCAACAATGGGGTTGCCATAGACTCGTAATATTTGCAGGTAGTTCGAGAGCTGTCCTGAAAGCTGTTGGCTACCTGTGGGCATTTCTTCCGGCGTAATAACCGGCAAGCCAATCCCCGACAGCCCCATGTTAGAAATACTGTTATGGCTAATTGAAATATCGTAGAGAAAGGCCAGTACTTCGCTGATATCAAGCGTTGAGCGGGTCAAGTCAATCTCGTAGAGGATACCAAATTCTCGCCTATCTACGGCTGTAACGGTCTCAACCTTGTAGCCCGGTGACAGCGTAGAAACCTCATATATTCCAGGAACAGCTGGCGTGAATGTACTGCCAGAAGGTTCACTAACAGCCGTAAGCTGACTGCCATCGCTATGCTCAAACTGGATATTAATATTGGCAATCGGGTTGTCGTCAAGCCGGACAACAGCATCAATAAAACTGCCTTCTAGGGTAATCGTTGGCACCGTGCCTGAATCGTCGGGGTCCAAATCATCTAGAAAGTCGCTAAGAGAAGTTCCCAAAGCAATGCCATTGCCTGCACCACCATTAATGGTGTTGTGGGTAATGACAACTCGCTCTGAGCCACCTGCGAGTTGAATACCGCCTAGGGCCTTAAAGGGATCGCTAGGCAAAAAGCGTAGAAACACTCTCCATACTTTGGCAACGTAAGCGATAAAAAAGGGTTTATCGGTATAAACCTGTTCTAGCTGGGCGCAGGGGTCGAGTGGGTCTGGGGGGCCGTCGAAATCATCGGGGCGATCGCTCGGAGGCAAACTCAAGGAGGGAATGACGCCCAAATCGTTCTGTTCTATCTGGCTGTCGTCGGCTTGCAGATAAATGGCGACGCCTGCATCGGCTTTGTCAAGCATGCGGATGAGGTTGTGGTAAATAGTGATGCCGTTGCCACCCTGAGCGTAGATGGCTTGCTCGCAGGCGATGAAACGATTGTGGCGGATTGTAATATCTTTTAGGAGACTGTTTTCGGGCTCGTCGGTTCCACTGCCGGTTTCACTACTGCTTTCACTGCTGCGTAAGGCGATCGCACGTCCTCCCAGCGTCACCAAATCCATATGCTCTAGCACAATGCACTCACTATCGACCACCTGAAAAATCGGGGCCTCTCGGTTGCGAGGCAGCACCAATGTATTCTTGTCACAGCCTTTTATTTTAATATTGCGACGATTTTCAATTTGCGCATTGGTTTCATGAATCCCTGGCAACAGACAAATCTCACCGCCTGACGCTGGCAGGTGCCGAATGGCCTCTTCGATGACATCAAAATCACCTTGGGTAGAGCGGCCATCACCGACAGTGTAGGTACAGCACACCCGTTGATTGGTAAGCGGGTTGAACACATCTCGGCAGTCTTCTATCTCGCCCGCGTCGAAGGTAATGGAGCGCACATCGTTCCAATTTAAGACGGCTAACGGCACCCGGTGGTAGCGAATACCCGCAGGCGGCTGATCGTCGAGTAAAATTTCAGGATTGCCTACCTCGCCTGCTCGCACCGCAAAAGTCCAATAGTCTTTGGGGCGATAATTGGCAGCATTTACGGGGTCGAAGGCCAAACGGATTCCATTGATTAGCTCGATAGAATCGCTGTCGGCGGCAGGCACCAAAAACTCATCGATCTCTCGAATGCCATTCCACAGGCGAAAGAAAACAGGGCTTTCTGAACTGGGAATGGTGCCAAAGCGAGGTGAAGCTGAAAGGTCTAGCTCTTTGTCATTGTTAAGCGTGGCTTCGGTGCCATAAATGACGCGCCAGTGTCCGAGACCAGGCGTTGTCGGACTAAGCGGATCGTAGGCCAGCGCTTCTAAATAAAACTGGTCGAGCCCCGAGGTGCTAATGGCCGAAAAATTGGCGGTGATGGTGACTTTTTGGGTGAGTGAGTCAAACTGGCCACGACCCACAAGTCCCCCGTTAAACTGAGACCATTTGAAGCTAGCAGGACTGTCACTGTTAACCTGGGCAATTTCTACTCGGTAGAACAGATGTTCGAAACCGGTATAGCCACCCCCAGCGACCACCGGACAGTCACTGGCGATAACTTCTGTGGGCTGCAAGGAGACTGTGAGCTTTCCTTGATTATCAATATCGTCTTTTAGCGCGTTGCGAATGGTGCGACAGTTTTCACCCGGCGATAATCGGTACAGCCTCAGCGCCATTGCCGTGTGCAGCCGCTCTGTTGTATCTAGGTCACCCAAAGCTGGTTCGATTAGCCGATCGGGCTGCTGAAAGCCGTTGATGGCCTCTCTCCAAACTTCGAGGATAACTGCATCGCGAACGCCATTATCCAAGGTATCTGCTTCTGCCGTTGGCGTTTGGATAGGGGGTTTTAGATAGGTAGCAATTCGCGTTATGGACGCATCGTCTTGGGAGCCGTCTTCTGGTAGTCCACTGCCCTGAAGATAAACCAGCAGACCATCGGCCCATCCCCGACCGGGCAGCAGTGTAAGGCGTATCTGTTCGGGGTTTTCTTGTACCTCGGCGGCTATGACTTTAAAAGCGTTGACATCGTCAGCCGGAATCGCTGCTACACCGGGGCCAATAATATCTTTCCCAGCGGTGTCTTGCCAGTGGGGCGTGATTTGGGTATCTGCCAATTCATCGCTATCGAGATGAACTCTACCCTGCTGTTCTAAAACGCCGCTGAAATTATCGTAAGGATCGAAATACCAGTTAGAAAAATCGCCTTTCATATAAGTTTTCTCCTATTTTATTTTTAAGCTATTTTGCTTTCGATTCTTCTGTTGAAAGTCAGGTACTCATGTCACCAGAATGGGCAAAGGTGGGATGCCTACAGGCATAAACTCGCGGTAGCGAATGAGAAGGTTTCTCCATTTGTGGGCCTCTTGTAAAAAGCCAAAAGCGCCCATGGCATTGTCGCCGGGGCCGCGATCGCGAATCCGAAAATCAGCCGTATTCGCCAGCTGAGCGTAAGCACTCTGCCCAAAAAATTCACTGCGAAACCGCAGCCGTGCATCATTACCCGTGACGCAGCCATGGTTTTGTGGCAGGCGATCGCCCACACCCGAAAAGTAGCTGAATTTCAGACAGCCCTTCTGGTTGTTCTGTACCTCTAAATCATGTACCCAGATACCGCCTTTCCCACGAATTTCATCTACGCGCATTCGGCCAAAAACAGTTAAGCCCGACACCACGGTCAGCGGCCCCCAGCGAGCAGCGGGCAGCTCACCCAACCCGGCAACAGCAAAGCTTTCTTCCGGCGTTTCGCCAACACCCTTGCCTGCATCTAGAACAGATTCTGTCAGAAATAGCGTGTAGCGGGTATCGATAAGTAAGGGACCGCTAACGCTGCGGTTGAGATGAATTTCAGGCGTTTGTTTGAAGGCATTTTCGTCGTTGCCGCCAGCGATAAAGCCATAGAAATTTTCGAGGCGAAGGGCGGTTTGAATGGGGGTGCGATCGCCATTCAGCTGCTGAGAGCCACCGGGATCTAGCGTGCAATCTACTAGCTCCAAACTGTGCAGCGCTGCTCGCGCAATCAGGGGTTCACTCTCTGGAAAACTCTCACCACGGGTCAGATACAATCCTTCGAGCCTGACGGTCAGCCGTGACACAATGGCGTCTATTTCTTCCTGAGTTTCCTGGTCCGGATCAAAGATACGCGTAGGCCGAATTCTAAGCGGCTGGGTTAGCTGAACAATAGGGCGTTGACCGTCAGCGGCTCGGATGATGAGACTGCGGTTTATGAGCAAATTAGGACCGCCGGATTCTTCGAGAGGGCGAGCGATCACACTCAAATCCAGCGGGTGCAGCATGCTGTCTTGAATCTCGATAACTATGGGTGCCTCAGCTTCCTCAATGTCAGCCAGCGCATTTTGCAATCCGCTCGGATCATTGTGAAAGTTCACAGACTGCTGCGCGACTGCTTGCCCCTGCCACTCGTCTGGAATGGGCGATCGCGAGATAGGATGCGAGCCAACCGGCCCAACTGCGCCGTAGGTGTAAGTGACCAAAAGCCCTGTGCTTAGTGCCTCTGCTTCTTCCTCAGTTGCAACGCCCACGACCAGCCGCCCAGTACTAGCGTCAACAGCAACTTCATTGTTCTCTAAGGGCCTAGCAAGCCCTGCTTCCCACCCACAGAGATTCTCTCCGCGAATGGTCCACTGCAAATTAGCCGGAAGATCTAAACTGGGCCAAATTCTGTTTGTAAACGCCGGTTCGGGCAAATGCAATTGCAGTCCGGTTTCGCTAATATCGATGCGTTCGAGCAGGGTGAGTTCGGGATCAGCCAGCCGAGCAGGATCGTAGGTCTCAATGGAAACATACTGCTCGGGAGCACCTGCTGGAGAGGCTTCTGATAGCCGGGCCATAGGAATCGGGCCAGGCGTCTGATCTAGCTGGGAGACAACCGGCGGCATTACCGCTGGGTCGAAACGGCTGGTATTGAACAATTGCACAGGCTCCCCTAGGGGATGAATATCTGCACGAACAACAAAACTCGCCCCCGTACCTGCGCTGTTATCAATCACATCTCGAATAACAGGCGGTGAAACCGTGACGCGATAGGCCGCTAGCCGCCACAAAAAAATGGCTAGGTTAGGTAAGTTGTAGCGCACGCGATCCACCAGAGTCGAACGGCGCTGCTGTACTACTGGCTTGACATCGGCTGTATGTGTAAAGGGACTAAAAGGCGTGTTTAGCAGACTCAATAGGGCCGGATCTCGTACAGGAATCGTACCGCCTCGTACGGGCATAAACCTGTCTGTATTGTCATAGGGTGGGGCACCGCCTGCATCCGGACGCTGGTGGTTGAGGTGTTGATTCCACCGCATATTCTCTCGCAGTTCGATGCTATGAACGCCCCAACCGGTGAGATTATAGGTGAGTCGCTCAATTGCGCCAAGGGTGCCTTTGCGGCGGCGAAGTGAAATGGTATCGCTGACATCGGCCCGGAGGGTACGAGGGTCTCCTTTGAGGTGACTGGTGCCGAGTAGGTCGCCAATATAGGGGATAACCCATTCGTCACAGGTATCAATGAACAGATCGTGATAGAGCGATTCGATGTTGGCGTGGATCTCGCCAAAGACGGTCTCGCCGCTAGCCAAGTAGTGTTGAAGCTGGCCAGGGGGCGATTGTTCAGAATCGCGCACATGATAAATCTGCGGCAGACGATCGTATAGGGGAACTCGTTTTTGTCGGGGGCTATTCATATTAGCAGTCCTCCTGAGGTGCACTCACCGATTGGAATTCAAAGTCTTGCGCACGGAGGGCCAGTATCTGAGAGGGGCCGCAAGAAACAGCAGATTTTAGGGCATTAGCAGGGAAGCGCCGCCGATTTGAACGCCCGAAAAAACGTCCTGAAAAATACTGTGGACAAAATGCTTCGACTTGGCTCCAAATCACGCCTTCCACATTCTGAACGGTGGCAACAACTCGGGTCGCATATTCGGGCTGGCCAAACTGGCGCTGAGACGCACTGAGTAATCCTGTGCCACTGCCCGGCGCAATGTTGTCTTCTTTCTCTTCCTCAGAGATCTCATGATTAGCTACGCCTAGCGCTGAGTAAATAGATTGGATTAATGCTTCTTCTCTGAATGTTGGGTCTAGGCTAGCGATGACTCGTAGGGAGCAATAGCGCACAGTGCCCTGTTTGACGAATATCGGAAAGCGCTGGGGTCCGCGACAGCGATTGTAACTATTCAGAATACTTTGAACGTCAGCGATCTCTTTTTCTCGTCCGTTTTCCATGAGGACGGTGATGACAACTGCCGGGACATTGTCTACTAACTGCCAAGAGGCTGATGCTTTCGAGACGCCTGCGATCGCCCGTGTCTCGGTCTCAAAATCTTGCAGGCTCACCAGTCGTCCCAGGCTTTGAATTTTGCCAGGCGCGGCAACTTTGGCATTGTCACCACTCTCTGGTTCAGCACCACCGGTTGCAATACCCGGCAGCCAAATCTTGTCTAAGGGCGTCAGCTTATCGATGGCCTGAACTTTAGTTTCTGGCTTAAGTGGACCGTAGGCACCTATGCCCGTTCGATATTTCGCCTTAATATTTTTGATGCCTGACGGCAGTCGTGCACCGGTTTTTCCATCGCCAAACTGTACCCAGCTTTCGCCATTGAGATCTTCCCTAACGATATAGATTTCTGCTTTCGATTCCTGATCAAAAAGAGAAGGTACACGAGTCCAAAGTCGATCGTTGATATAAATTTCTAGTTCGGGTATCTCGGGAGGTGTCTCGCTTTTATCGATAAAATAGGTAAGTGGGGCTTTGGGTAGCTTGAACGTTTGAAATATCTGACGACTATCACCATTGCCTAAGGTCGCTTCTTTCTCTCGTTTCCCTTGATTGGCTTCAACCAGATTGCCGTATGCGCTCACCATGGGGGCAAGTTCGTCGAAGTCTTCTTTCCGAAAAGGGGCTGTTTGATCTAGGGTGATTGGCCATAGCCATGGGTTGACGGTGTCTTTGCCCGATAGCGAAAAGTCGCTGGCGATGACCTGTACCACAAGGGTTTTACCATCTTCTCGGTGTAGAATCAGGCGTCTGTCTTTGAGGGCGATCGCTTCATCATAAGTCCCCCAGTAGTGCAGCGGCGCGTCATCTACTGGCCCATCTTCCCAGGTAGTTGGTGCCTGCAAGGTGATAGCTGAGCTAGTAGTTTCATGATACTGAACTTTGCGAAGGTCAATTTCTTGGTTGGCTTCTAGGCCGAAGGCTTCAGCAAACTCACAAACCACATCTGAGCTCAGGGTAATCATTGTGGTCGCACCGCTCAGATTTCCCCATTTAAGAGAATCTCCGACAATGCGCTTTATCTCTTGGGCGATCGCCGAAAGTCCCGTATTTGAGGGCGCTTGCACAATCAACGAATTACCCGCTGCCAAATCATCAACAGGCTGATCTAGCGGAATCTGTTTAGGCTGCAAGATTGAGTAGTATTTAGGCTGATTATTGTCGGTAATACAGCGCTTTCGATTGAAACGAGTGTTCTCTTGGGTCGCAACAGTTGTGTCTGATACGGTTTTGAGTTTGGTGAACTGGGCGGGCGCATTATGGCCAAAATGACGAAAGCTGCGACCCAACCGATAGGCCTGTACGTTAACGCCTCGATTGAAAGATAAATTACCTTTGAATTCAACAATTGTCCGATCAAGCACTTGCTCAACTTTAGAGACGACTAAAATTTCGGCGCTATTGCTGATGGTGATTAGGCGATCGCCCTTCTGCAAATCCAAAGCCTGAATACTCGCTACATCTCTAGCATCCGCCACAGCCGCAATTTCCAAGCGATTGCCCCCGGCCTTAATCGCTGAGCGAGAGCGACGCGGCCGGTAGAGTGAAAACTGAGAGAGGTGTGGGTGGGCGATCGCCTCCTCAATAGTCTGAAACTCAGCTGGCTTGGTCGCCCCTTCGACAGGTGCCTTTAGTTCAAAACCGGCCGGAATCACTACGGGCTCAGTGCCTTTTACCCCAAAGGTAAACGTGGCCTTGCCCCCTAATCCTGGCGACAGCCGGTAGCCCAACAACCGCACCAAATCACCAATACTCTCTTTCCACTGCGCCGTTCGTAAAAAAGCTTCATTGGCATACAGATTTTGATAAAAGGTGAGAATATCGCCCAAAATCGCGGCCCCTTCTAGCAGTGCGATTCCAGGATCATCGGCCTCACGATGCGTCCAGTCTTTGAGTACCTCATCACTGTCTATATGGCGTAGCAGCGCGGCTCGAATATCGCTGTAGCTGCCAATGCGATAGTCAATATGCGCTAGCCCTGGTCGATTGTTGAGCCGCTTCGGAAAGCGCAGCGGTGCTGTGCAATTATCTTTACCAGCATTATTGTGATTCATTGTCGCCCTCCTCGAATATCAAAGGCAATAAAGCCTGCCTCTAGCTGATCTGGATCGTTGCGTACCTGAATGATTTCGTTGGGCCGTAGGCTGGTTACTGCATCGGTCCCCGGTGTGGCCTCGTTCCATCGCTTGAGCGTAATCGAAATGACATGTTCAACCCCTTGTACGGACTGAATTCGGCCTAAGATTTGGCTTGCATGCAGGGCCTGGCCAAAGGTCCAGCGATCTGGGTAAAAAAACGCCATGCGGCCATCTGGGGTATAGCCTTCTGAAAACGCTTGTTCTAACAAAAAGCGAATATCTTCCGGCCAATAAAGCGGGTCTACGCACAGCACCACCTGAATATCTAGTGGGACAAATCTGGGTGGACGAATTTCTAGATCTTCTCCGATCAATCGAACAGTTTCTAAATGATTAGCAATCTTTTCTCTCGTTGTCGCAGAGAGCGTTGTCGTTCCCTGCGGATCAATCGCGATTTGCACCGTTCTCCAGCTGCCTGTCCAGGCGTATCGAGCTGCTGCCCGCGAGACTTCTGGCAGTTCTTCCGCGCGGTGGACGTAGTCTTGCAAGGTGACTGCTCGCAGCTGCCGGAAGCGATAGGCTTCTGGGGCGCGTCGGATAATTTCGGAGACCGGTTCTGGGGCTAGGCCGTCTACAACATCGAAGGGGTTCCAGCAGGCGGCGATTTCCGGATAGGCTTCAGGGTCAAAGTACTGAAGTTTACCCTGGCCAATGTTGCCAGCAGGCCCTTGCCCGACCTGATAGCGACAGATAACCTGAGCATTGTCAGGGAGCTTGCGGCCATTGACGCCATTGCCAAACCGTAGCAAACTGCGGCCTAGCTCGTCGGTTTCTACTATGAAGCGATCGCCGTTTTCCGCACTATCATCACTGTGAATAAGATCAATCACCTCGTCCCAGGTGTCGGCAATGCCGTCGTCAATGACAGTGATTTCTAGGGTCGATTTTGGCGGGATCTCGCCTCCTGGCGGTGTATTTTCATAGGCCAATGCAGTTACTGGCAGTCGGCAGAGAGTTCCCCAGCGGTCTGTGCGTTCATAGAAAAGCGTATTGCTCAAGGGAGCAAGGATGTCTTCGTCAGGATGCTCTTCGAAGCGACTTTCTACCAGGCGTCCTTGATACACGCTCACCAGATTGCCGTGGAAAAGAGAAACGTGTTCAATTTTGTCTTCTAAAAGACTTTCTGGAGAATCTTCTGGGCGGTCTATGGTGAAGCAGTAGCTGTATTTCAGGGCGTCTTCTGGCTGCCAGTGAATTTCGAGGTACCAGATGTCTGCGACGGGATCTCGTTTGGCGATCGCTGCCTCAGGCAACAGCCTCAATCGCTGTCGTTTGTTCGGATCTCGACCCGCTTGCCCGCCCGTCGCCGGGTTCAACTGTTCTTGAATCAACAGCGATGAGATTTCTCCAGATTGAATGAGGGCCTCTAGCTGCCGCACAGTCTCTTCATCTACAACCGCTGTATACGGTCCTTCACTCCCACCTGAAAGAATCAACAAATCGGCCTGGGTGCTGCCTGCTGCCAACCCAGGAATAGCATGATTCCAGGTGTAGAGACTCAGCTGATTGAGCAGGCTATTCATTGTTTGCTGTGAGGTTAGCGGCCTGCGGCTGATAAAAACAACAGCATCGGGATCGTCTGCGGTTTCAGCACCTGCCCAGGTGACTAATGGGCTAGGGCGATCAGGATTCACTAAATCTGGTTTGGGCACGTCCAGACGGGTGTCGGTTTGCAGTATCACTGCTAGCCAGGTACTGGCCTGGTTACCCTGATGAATGTGGTAGTCCATCAGGCGAGCATGGCGGGCTAAAGAAACGCGTTTGCGAGCAGTCGATAGGTAGGCCTCCTGCATCACCCGATCTTGGTAGTCACTTAGCTCATCGGCGGCAGCACTAAATAGGCTCAGCAGCACCTGGTCCAAATCGGCCTCGCTCGTTGGCTGCCAGCCGGTTACCCGCTGGCTCATCGCGGCCATCATCGTATGGCGAAAGCTGTCGTAGTCTTTGGCCAAGTAATCAATTGTTGGATCTTCTGCGGCTGCGGGTGCAGGCTCCCACTCGGGGGCACAGTTTGCCGTAAAGCACCCTGGCCGAAACTTAAAACAAAGCTGGCTAAAGAGCGGATCGATATTCTCTCTTTCTAGAGTTAAGGTGTAGGTAGAATAGTCACCAATGGGTGTCACCGTAAGAGCGAGAATGGTCGGTGCAGCTCCTGGTGAAATTGCGGTTACCTGTACCTCACCAGCGAGCGCTCCCCCACGCAAGCGGGCACCGCCCTCAATTGTAAAAATCTGTTTTGCCAGCGCTGGAGTAGCTGCAACATCCGACAAAATATCTGCCAGCGTTTGATCATTGTAAAAATGCACGAGCAGATGTGCTTCTGTCGGCGCACCGGGGGGTGTTAGCGCGACCAACACTCGCTCCATACCGTTGAAGCTGTCGAGGTTGTTGGCTCTCTCTTGTAGGGCCTCTGAGTTTTCAAGCAAGTATTGGGTTGCCATTACTAACCTCCCTGACGTTCAAAACGAATACGGCGCTGATCGGGCGATCCGGCTACCCGGTATTTCAGATCAACCGTGATGGTTTCACTGTTGCTTTCTACTACCAGCTCTTCGGGGGTGACTCGCTGTTTTAGCCAGCGAGAGAGGGCCTGAGTTAAGGTTGCTTTTGCCGTTGCCGCCGAAATCTCTCCAGCATTCTCGAACACTAGCCGACGCACACCCGCCCCGAATTCCGGCAAAAACAGCCGCTCTCCCGGATTAGTCAGAATCAGCTGAATTAGCTCGTCTCGCACGTGCTGCTCTAGCGCTTTGATCTGCGCGCTGCGCCCGTCAGCGGCGATGCGAAACGGAAAAGAGAGATGGGGTCCGTCAGGAAGGCTCATTGTGACTCTGCCTTGATTTGAGTATTTGCAACAATTGCGACACCCTGGGGGGCGTTTTCGGCATTGAGACACTGACCAATGCTGGTTTTTACCAGACCGGGAGTGCCGCGAATGTCTGTTTTTGTGGTTCCAGCACTCCATTCGACCCGAAGGCAGGGCGAAGGTTTGAGGCCCACCGTAAATGCGCAGCCTGCCACTGGGTGCACGTCGGTTTCTAGTAAAACGGGCGCACCGTCTACTAGCACGGCGCTATTGGCGGTGAATAAAGTGACCTGCCCTCCATGGGGGCATAGAACACTGCTGGCGGTTGTGAGATAAGAACCTGGCATTAGCGCACCTGGAAAGCTCTGTTGTTAATGTTGACGCCCTGGCCAGAGAGCACCACTGAGGTCGTGCCAATTTTGAGGGTGATGTCGCTGTCGGTCATGGTGAGTTCGGCTCCACCTGCATGGCGCAGCTGAATTTGGTTTTGGCTGTCGTCTAGCACGAGTTTGTGGCCGCCGCTGGTGACGAGTGCGCGGGTTTCAGGGCCCCCAGGGTCGGGCAGTTCGCCGCTGGCCCACCAGCAGCCGGTCCAAATAGGGCGTGCCATATCGCCGGCTTCGCACTCAATCCAAATGCCGTCGCCGGGTTCTGGTAAAAGCACGAGGCCATGCCCCTGTCCGGCAAATGGAACGACGGGCCAAGCCCAAGGAGAATCTTCTTCGCCGTAGAGTTCGGGGACCTGGGCGATAATGCGACCTACGCCTTCTGGATCTTCGACGTCTCGTACCAGGCCTCTATATTTTCCATAGTGGCGCGATCGCTGCTCTTCCGACAGCGCGACAACCCTCTGTTCATAGTCCGATGTCATCATCAAAAGATTCCTCCTAGCAAATCTGTTAACCCGCCACTTGCCCC
>JBHJIY010000147.1:0-20075 GCA_050042985.1 Phormidesmis sp.
ATCTACCAAACGGGCAGCAGCCTGGTCCCAAAAGCTGTAAGGCTGGCTGGGCAAGTCGGCTAATCCTCGTCGAATGATATCTTGCAGCCACTGATCTAAATCTTCTAGTCCGGCGGCTACCTTAGCTTCTCTTTTGGTTAACCTCTTTTGTGCTTGCGCAGCCTGTTCGACAGGATCAGCCGTTGGTTTGGCTGAAGGTGTTTGTGTTGCTGTCTGTTTTCTTTTTTCTAGCCATTGCGCGCTCCAGTCTGGCGGATTTCCTTCGATAAAGCTTGTTTGTTCTGTATATAGAAGGAAGAGGGCGATCGCGTGCTTACAGGGAAACTTACGGCTTGGGCAGCTACAGCGAAAGGCCGGTCCACCTAGGTCAACGTCCAAATCGATCACGGTGCGGTAGGGCTTTTTCCCGCTGCCTTGGCATTCGCCCCATATGGCCCGCGTGGACTTGCCCAGCAGTGGCCACTTGGCAGTATGGGCTAGCGATCGCCCCCGCTTGGCAGACCCTGCATCAGGAGAAAGCGCCAATACCTGTTCAGCTGTCCAAGTGACGCTCATCTTCGCTACCTACCAAAAAGGCCCTGTTCTCGCTGGGATGTTGCTAGTACATGCGAACTCATTCATCTTACAGCTTGGACCTGCCAGAGAGCAAGCGCCAACGAGCAAGCGCCAACGAGCAAGCACCAACGAGCAAGCGCCAGCAAGTAAGCCGCAGGAGTCATCAGCAATCACTGAGCAGTCATTCCGCCGTCAGCTGCCACAATAGACCCTGTCATCAACGAAGATTCATCAGAGGCCAAAAATAAAACCACATTGGCAATTTCCCTAGGCTCGCCTGGTCGCCCAATGGGTTGAAAGCTGTCTATTTCTGCATATATTTTGTCAATGCCACCGAGTAAATTCGCATGGGCATAGTTGATCGGTGTATCAACCCATCCTGGACAAACGCAGTTGCAGCGAATGTTGTGCTTCGCGTAGTCAAGCGCGATGCCCTTAGTCAGCATCACAATCGCACCTTTAGAGGCTGAGTAAATCGTTAGGTACGGCTCCGAGACCAATCCATTCACACTCGAAATATTCACAATTGCGCCCTTTCCTTGCTTCAGCATGTGAGGAATAGCTGCCTGGCTAGCGTAGATGCTGCCCTTTACATTGACGTTGAGCGTGCGATCGATGGTCTCATGAGAGGCTTCGTGAAACACGCCTGGTAAGTTCACTCCCGCATTGTTCACAAGCACATCAATGCTGCCATAGCGATCCACGCAGCTATTGATAAAGCGATTGGTTTGTTCGGCTACGCTAATGTCGGCAGCGAAGGGCTCTGCGATGCCGCCCGACTTTTGAATCTCCTCGACTGTTGTCGATACTGCTTGCGAATTGATATCGACGCACAGTACTTTTGCCCCTTCTTCTGCAAACCGAATTGCGGTTGCTCTGCCAATGCCGGAACCTGCGCCCGTTACAACACAGGCTTTGTCTTTTAGTCGATCGCTCATACGGATGCTCTCATGTGGAATGTCATCAAGATGTAGACGGTCTACACATCAAATTAAATTGTATAAAATCCGCTGTATGTATTGCTATGAAAGGATTTTACCTTATGCTTGACTATGCCTCGCATAGCAGTAATTATACGGATAGTGTCTCTTTATTTGTTGCTATGCGTAGACGTAATCTTCTAAAATCTGCCACTTTAGTTATCCTCAGTGCCAGTGCTACAACAGTACTCGGTAGCTGTAATCAAACGGCTTCTACCTCAGATTCTGATGCCACCGACAGTAGTGCCACCGACAGCAGTGCCGAAAGCAGCTCAGCTACTCTACGCGTGGGCCTTGTGCCTTGGCTAGGCTGGGGCGAAGCCAAAATCGCTGAAGCTATGGGCTACTTTGAAGAAGAAGGCATTGATGTACAGCAAACGGTTTTTCAATCGGTGACAGAAGTCAACACTGCCTTCCTCTCAGGGCAGATCGATTTGGTTTGGCTAGTCGCTGGGGATTTGGTTGTCCTTTCTGACACCACACCTGGGCTCAAATTTATCTATGTTTCTGACTACTCTGGCGAAGTAGACGCCATTGTTGGTCGCAATGTGGCTAGCCCTGCGGACCTAGCGGGTAAAACACTCGCTAGAGAAGAAGTGCCCTACGAGATTGTTTTTGTTGAGAAATTTTTAGAATTCGCTGACCTTAGCAAAGATGATGTAAACGTGGTGCCGCTGACTGCTGCTGATGGTTCAGTTGCCCTAGTCGCCGAAAACCTAGACGCGGTAGCAACCTACGAACCCTTTGTGAGCAATGCGCTAAACGCCAGCGATGAAAATACCATTCTGTTTAGCGCAGCGGGTACCAACATTATTGTGAATGGTCTGGCGAGCTCAGAGGCCTTCCTTACTGAGCGTCGAGACGACGTATTGGCCTATCTGCGAGCTGTAGAAAAAGCCAACCAGTTCCGAGATAACAATCAAGCAGAGGCCTACCAAATCATCGCCGACTGGATTGGGGTTTCCCCAGAAGAAGTGGCTGACCTGATGGGCAAAATTACGCTGCTAGATGCCGCCGATAACAAAGTGATCGCATTTGCTGCCGATAATGACCTCAACGTAGCCGACAGTATCGACAGCGCTGGCCCCATTCTGGTAGAAGCCGGTGTTGCCAAGCAGGCTATTCCTGGCGAAGAGCTGGTCGACGGTTCTTTTGTGGCTGAGCTGTAGTTTCGCTCTGTAGTACCGCTGCGGCCCAATCAGCGTTATACAACCCATGACAAAAAGCATTCGATTTGTCACAAGCGTGGCATGATTGCAGAGATTTTACTTTGTGATAGGGCGTGCGATCTTCCTGCGGAAGGGCTGCACCATTGCCCGAATAGCCTATGCAACCGATCGACTGGCTGATTGTCATTGGCTACTTGCTGTTCTTAATGGGTTACGGCCTGTATTTATCACGTCGTGCTCTTAGCGGATTGACAGGCTATTTGGTAGGAGATCGTTCGCTCTCCTGGTGGCTGGCAGGTACCAGTATGGCAGCGACTACTTTCTCTGTAGACACGCCGCTGTATATTGCGGGCATTGTCGGCAATCGCGGTATTGCGGGCAATTGGGAGTGGTGGAGCTTTGGCTTTGCCCACGTGCTGATGGTGTACTTGTTTGCCCGGCTGTGGCGACGCTCGGAGATTATGACTGATGCTGAGCTGAGCTATCTACGCTACAGCGGTAAAGTGGCGTCTATTTTGCGGGGGGTGAAGGCCTTTTTGTTTGCGGTGCCTATGACTTGCCTTGGTCTCGGGTACGCCATACTAGCGATGACGAAGGTAATTATAGTGCTGCGGCTATGGGAAGGCTTTGGGCTAGATCCGGCAACGGATAATTTGAAGCTGTGGAGCGTGGTGGCTATTGGTGTATTGGTGCTGCTGTATGCGGGCTTTTCGATTCTGTGGAATGTAGTGACTACAGATTTCTTACAGTTCTTTTTGGCGCTGTTTGGTTCGTTGGTGGTTGCGATCGCATCTGTCAACACAGTCGGTGGCATTCGCCCGCTCATCAATCAGCTCAGTCCAGCCATGCTGAGTTTTGTTCCAGCTGGTGAAAGCGGTAATCAGTTTGGTCTCTTGGCGGGCCTTCCTGCTAGCACTTTTTTGGCTTACGTCATGTTGCAGTGGTGGTCTTTTCGCCGTAGCGATGGCGGCGGTGAGTTTATCCAGCGTTTAGCTGCTACTAAAACAGAAACCGATGCTGAAAAAGCCGCTTGGCTATTCAATCTGTTGCACTACGTTGTAAGAACCTGGCCGTGGATTGTGAGTGCGCTGGCGGCGGTAGTGCTGTATCCAAATTTGAGCGATCGCGAGCTGGGCTATCCACTCCTAATGGTCGACGTACTGCCGCCAATTATTCTAGGCATTGTGGTGGCCTCGCTGCTTGCTGCCTTTTTGAGTACAGCGTCTACCTTGGTTAACTGGGGCGCTTCCTACCTGGCCAACGATATTTACAGTCCCTATGTTTCGCCGAGGGCAACGCCTGGAGAATTGGTGTTTATCGGGCGTCTTTGCTCGATGCTGATAGTTGGGCTTAGTGGTTTTGCCGCGTTTAGTTCGGCTGATGTGGCGACTTTGTTTCGGCTGGCGATCGCAGTCGGCACCGGCCCTGGCCTGGTGCTAATTCTGCGCTGGTTTTGGTGGCGAATCAATGCTGCTGCTGAGCTAACGGCCATTTTGGCTGGCTTTTTCTTTGGTGTGCTCACCAGCATTGTGCCTGGATTTGTGATTGCAGATTTTGGCTCACGATTGATTGCGATTACCCTGGCAACTGCGCTGATGTGGGTTTCGGTGCTGCTGCTAACGCCGCCCGAAAGCGACGAAACGCTAGATCGCTTTTATGCCAAAGTTCGTCCGGGTGGTCCAGGTTGGGAGACTCAGCGTAGGCGAACGGGCTTACGGCCTTTGCAGAATTTGGGCCTAGAAGGTCAGCGAGTGGTGGCGGCGGTACTGTTGTTGTTTGGGTCTATATTTACCGTGGGGGGATTTTTGCTGCTGCGATCGCTCACCGGTTGGCTAGCTCTGCTCATTGCCGTAGGTGGCGGTTTCTGGCTAAAATCGCTCAACAAGCAGCCCATATTCCCAACCCCTCGACCGGGTACAGAAGATGGATAGTTTAGGCGTTAAGCAATGACACAAAACTCAGCTTCCTCAGCGAATCGCTCTATCCAAATCGGTGGAAATGTCTCTGGTGCTACGATTGTCTCTGGAAACAACAATACGGTAACAAATCAGTCATCGACTGTAGCGAGCTCGTCGTCTTCAGCAGAGCCCGAAAAGCGAAAGCTGTTACTCTTAGCTGCCAACCCTCAAGATTCCACTCGTGCGCGTCTGGATGAAGAAGTGCGTGACATTAGCGAAGGATTGCAGCGATCACGTCATCGAGACAGCTTTGAAATTACGCAGCGCTGGGCCGTTCGTCCGCGCGATTTTCAGCGCGCCATGTTAGAAGAACTGCCGCAAATCGTTCACTTCTCCGGGCACAGCAAGGGTGACACTGGGCTGTATTTTGAGAATGATCTCTGCCAATCTGCTCCCGTTTCGAGTGCTGCCTTAGCTAGCCTATTTCAGCTGTTTGCCAAAAGAGCGCGTATTGAATGTGTGGTGCTCAACGGTTGCTACTCTCAAGCTCAGGCCGAGGCCATTGTAGTACACGTACCTTTTGTAGTGGGTGTGCCTTCAGCAGCAAGTGCCCCGCCTGAAAAAGATACCTGTCGTCGTGCTGCTATCGAGTTTGCTGTAGGCTTTTACGATGCTTTAGGCAGCGGAGAGCCGATCGACTTTGCGTTTGAATCAGGCAAAGTGTCAATGGCGCTCAGCGGTGTGGGCTCGGAAGATACGCCTCTGCTGTTAACGCAATCAGCGTGAGTTGTTTGGCGACTCATCAAAACAACGCATCGCCAGGAGCTTCTCCAGGTTTGGGTAGCTCGACTCGAATAGACAGCGTTCCTTCCGCAAAGTTTCCATTGCCATCGGTAATGACAAACTGAAACGTATTGGTGTAGCTGCCTGTTTGCCCCGCTTCTACCTTATATGGAATGTAGGTCACTGTGCCGTCGCCGTTGTCTTGCAGCACACCGCCAACAGGTGTGTTGGCAATCTCGTATAGCTGTAGCGTGTCGTCTGGGTTCGGGTCACTCGCACCCGCTAGCAAATCAACCGTCAAAGACTCTCCTGCTTGAATGGTACGACTATAGTTTTTAACGGTAGGCGGCTGTTGTATTACCTCGGCGATATCTATTTCTGGTGTGGGAATGGTGGCCTGAACAGGGGCTTGCCCAAGCTGGTCGTTGAGGGTTTGGTTGGCCTGTTCTAGAGTGTCAGTTTGTGTGGGATTGTTGTTTTGTTGCGAAGTGTTGTCAGGCTCTAAATTATTATCGGGTTCTGAATTTTCATTGGCCGGATTTTCGTTTTGGGTATCGTTGTTTTCGGGATCGCTAGCGGCTTCGGACTGTTTCTTTTGCACATCGGTTTCCGGCGTGCTCAAAATTTCGTCAATTGTTGTTTCGTTAGTGTCACGTTGAGGGTCAGATTCTGTTGTTTGTGCTGCGGCGTTAGGTTCAGTACTCTCCTCACGCTGAGGCGGCAATGTCCTTCCATCGGAAGATGGCCCATCAGACAACCTCGTTCGTTCATTCTCGCCACCTTCCGGAGTCGATACAATGACCTGCTCGTTTTCTCCAGGAGATTCAGTCGACCATAGGGTGCGGCCCACATTGCCCAAAAGCACAATCCCTACCAGGATGCTCCCTACCGTAACCCAACGGCGCAGAGGTGTTCGTGGTGCTGACGTAGGCGATACGTCTCGATCGAGGTTAGATGCTCCACCCATGGGCACCAGTGCCGGAACGATTAAGCTCAAATTGTGTTTGCTGATAGCTGCGCCTGCGGTGTCTGCTAGCTGTTCGCGTAGCTTTACCGCTTGAGATAGCCAAGGCTGTGCCTGCGATAAGTTGCCAATGGCAAGCGATCGCGTCCCCAACTGATGCAGCATCCAAGCCTCTGCCTGGCGATCGCCGAGCTGCTCTGCCGCGTGTAGTCCATAGCTCAAAGCCTGCTGCCACTGCCCCCACTGCCCGTTTACCGATAAGGATGAGTCAAGGCAACGCACCAGCGCTAAGCTCTGTTGCCACTTCTGCGTTTGCTGCGTCCATGTCAACAAATGCTGCATTGCAGCTGAGCTACATTCCTGAGCTACGTTTCCTGAGCCCTGTTCTATAAAGTAGTGAGTTGCTTGCTCCAGCCAAGGCTGTGGGTTGTAATTCTGTTGTACTGCCGTGGTGAGGTCTGTACAAAGGCTGTACCCGCTGCCGTTAAATTCAACGAGTTGCAGCGTCACGAGTTCGTCTAAGGCAGCTGCCATTGCAGGTGCTTGTGTGATGCCCAAGGCTTGCTGAGCGCTCAGCACATTGCCAGCCATAGCACCCATGAGGCCTAGCGCTGCTTTTTGCGATTTGGAAAGGCGACGGGCTGCCGCCTGAAAGAGTGAGTCTTCGGGTTCAGGAGAATCGGAAGTCAGCTGCATCGTCTGAACCAAGGCTACCAGTGCGGCTGGCTCGGCGGCGGCAGAGGATGTTGATTGTTGGTCAATTTCTTTGGCCTGAGCGGCGGCGCGTCTGAGCTGGAGCGGGCTGCCAGAAAGCGTTTGCCAAAGTCGTTTGGCAGCGCGCTGTTCTGCTTCGCTCAGTGAGCGGCCAAGATCTTTTTGAATGAGGGCTACGGATTCTGGAAAGGGAAGACCTTTGAGTGCGATCGCAGCCCCTTCCTGCCAATACAGTCGCGCCGTAGAAATCAGCACAAACGTACAGCCTGGCATCGCCGCCAGCAACCGTTCCATCTCCTTTGCCGTCCAGCTCAGTCCGTTTAAAATCACCAGTGCCTGCTTATCTTTCAGCGCCTGCTGCGTCTGGCCGTAGCTAGGCTTAAACGGAGGACTCGCGTCGTAAAATACGTCATACAGCGACTGGAGTACGTCGTCTACTGGTGCATCAGCAACCGGTAGATAAACCACCCCTGCCGAAAAGCGTGCTGTTAAGTTTTCATCGTGCGCCAAATGTCGTAGGAGTGCTGTTTTCCCAAACCCGTCAGCTGCAAATATCTCCACAGGCTGCGATTGTTGTAAGGCCTCACGGATGACCGGCAGCACGTTTTGACGGTCGAGCAGCTGCGCGAAGGGGCGCGGTTTTAGGTTTAGTGGGAGCGCTCTGGGACTAACGGTTGGCGGTGCAGCCACATTCAAAACGCCGCCGTGGGCGACATTGTAGCTATAGCTGTAGGTTTGATTGTTATTGCCAACAATCAGCTGGCCACTCAAGTCGCCGCCGATTTGAATGCTCACATCGCCAGCGGTTGATGTCGGCTTGTCGTTTTGACTTACTTTGGCTGCTCCTCCATAGGTCATAGCACCGTTTCCCTATCTAACTTTTTTGGTAATTGTTACACCGTCAGCCTCCTTTCAACGGTAAAGCAAATTGAGCCCATACTCAGTACCCCCTTGTGTACTTCTTAACTGAATCTCGCTCAATATCTTTGCCAGAGTCAGCTCAGAATTAGCCCAGAGTCAGCCCAGATTCGGATAGCGACACCGTGAACAGTCTTCAATTTCTTCATGCTTAATGACTTTCATATAGTCTGCCTGCGATCTCCTAGGGCGATCCGTGAACACTGAGCTTGCGGTGTTTGTTTTGGCACGCCGCCCTTGCAGATCATCATGTGAGTCACTGTTTTTATGGCAAATACCACCTATCGCAATACGGAAAAGGGCGTCTACATTCTGGCAAACGACATCGTGCTCGATCAGCTGATTGCTTTGATCAATAGCCTGGAGCAAAACGTAAGTCCTGAGCTGCCTATTTGCGTGGTTCCTTACGACGACAACACTCAGCAGTCTAGGCAAGCCACACAGGCTTACCCACAGGTGCAATGGTTTGATGACACCGCCATTTTAGATAAATGGGAAGCCCTTGCTACTAAGATCTGGGAAGCCCACCCCACTGCCTTCACTGAGTGGCGCAAGCGCGGCGTGATGGGCGTGAACCGTATGGGCATGCACCGCCGCTTTTGCTGCTTCGATGGCCCGTTTGAAAAGTTCATTTACCTCGATGCCGATATCCTGGCAATGAACTCATTCGATCTCATTTTCGATAGCTTGGATGAGCATGCCTTTGTCACCTACGACTTTCAGTACAAAGACCTCAGCCATGTGTTTAATGTAGATGCGCCAAATTTGACCGATGTGTTTGAGCGATCGCGCCTCGACACCGAAATCTTCTGTGCAGGTCTCTTCGCCTCCAAAAAAGGCACCTTTACAGACACCATGCTAAATGAGCTGCTGGCTTCTCTCCAAGCAGGCGATGCAGAAATCCTCTACTATCACGGTCCGGACCAAGCCATTTTGAACTATATGGTGATGAAGTCCGGCATCAGTGCCATGAACCTGTCGAGAACCCTCAGCCCAGAGAAGCGAACCGGCTGCTGCGTCACCTCTCCTCACTTCACCGAAAAAGACAATCTTCTATTCGACAAAGGCGAGCAATTACTCTACATCCACTACATCGGCATCAGCTCTCGCTTTTTCCGCCAGGTTTGCGCTCGCAAAAACATTCTCTTTCCCTACCGCGATCTCTTCTTGCACTATCGCTATCTCAGAGAATCTGAACAACCCACTCTTGTCGGCGAGCCCATTCTCTACAACCAACCTATCCTTCGCAAAGCTCAGCGAATGAAGCGTACGGCACGTCAGCTAGTGATGGCCTTGCAGCATCGAATTCCATTTCTACCCAAGGCCCTAAGACCGATCAAGAAAGCCGTTACAACAAAGCAGCCGGTCCCCCCAAACCTGAAGAACGTCTAGCGTTGCCCTACGTATTACCAGGGTAAACGACTGCCATCCCAAGAGAAAAACTCACCGCTATCTTCCAGCTTTACATCAGAGAGTACTGTCATGAGCTGCGACACTGTTTTCTCTGTCGAAAATAGCTTCTCAGGTGGAACACCCCGCTGAAAAGGCTTAGAAAGTCCAGTATCTGTTGTGCCTGGATGCAGCATCACAATTGCTGTATTGGGATTCCTCCGACGATATTCAATAGACGCTGTTTTCAAAAACATATTGAGCGCCGCCTTCGACGCCCGGTAGCCATACCAGCCCCCGATACGATTGTCTCCAATGCTGCCAATCTTCGCAGAGATAGTTGCCAGCAGGCTAGGCTCCTTATGCTTGAGCAACGGCATCACGTGCTTGGTCAACAAAGCTGGGCCAATGCTATTCACCTGAAAGTAGTTGAGTAAGTTCTCGGTATTTAGCTGACGCAGTGCTTTCTCAGGCTGTTGCTGTTCGTTGTGCAGTAAGCCAACGCAGTTAATCACAAAATGCAAGTTGGGCACTATCGCTTGAATGTTTGCTATCCCTTCTGTAATTTGTGTCTCTTCTGTAATATCCATTTTTATACAGTGCAATCGCTGAGGGTGTTGCTCCGCTAAGCTAAAGAGTTGAGTCGCCGTCTGTTCGGAGCGGTAGGTCGCAAACACATGTGCAGTCCGTTCATCCTGTAGTGTTTGCTGGACGAATTCGAGACCAATCCCTTGGGTTGCGCCCACTACGAGCGCATGAACAGTTGTGAGAGAAGAAAGCAGCATAGAAAATATGAAAAGCAGAGGCTGAGCTTGAGCCTAACACTTTCTCTTTCTCTGATGATTTGTCAGTGCTTGTAACTGTGCTGTCGTGTTGTAGCGGTGGGGTAGACATTACAAAAGCGTCATTCGGATTCGCCTGAAATAGTGATGAATGGCGGTGATGCTGTAATTGCATCGTTTGTTGATAGTTTCAATTTCTGAAACCCGGCCAATTTTTGCTGGGCATGTTGCCATACTGTGATCAACGAGTGATCAACGAGAAATGACGGCTAGAAAAGCAAACGTCACTTCACTGCCTAACTATTTTCGAGGATCGATGATGAAACGCTTTTGTCTTGCACTGTTGACAGGTTCTGTTTTTGCGCTTTCTGGGCTTACGAGTTGCTCAGCACCCTATGAGACGGCGGGAAGCGCACCCCAGTCTGTTGTGGAATCGGATATGGCAGCAGATAGCGTATATGAGCAGGAGATCGCACAGGCCCCATCGTCAGAGACTCAATCTGCCCCTACAAATGCAGACAATGTGCCTGTGGAGCGGGCGGCAAGCGAAAGGCCTCAGCTGATTAAGCGAGCGCATCTTTCATTGAGTGTGGAATCTGTGGAAGATGGCTTTGGCCAGGTGAGATCGATTGTAAATGCGCAGCAAGGCGATGTGCTCTCGATGGAGGACTATGGCGATCGTCAGCGCAGTGTGAATTTTGAGCTACGCGTGCCTGCCGATAGATTGGACGCGGCGCTCGATGACTTGGCTGCGCTGGGTGAAGTGAGCAATCGCTCTATTAGTAGTGAAGATGTGTCAAATCAGCTGGTGGATTTGCAGGCGAGGCTAGCGAATGCGCGCAAGTCGGAGGAGGCGCTGAAGGATATTATGTCTCGCTCTGGCGAAATTTCGGATGTGTTGGAAGTGTCGCGTGAGCTGAGCAATGTACGGCAAGAAATTGAACAGATGGCGGCAGCGCAAAAGAGCCTGCAGACTCAGGTGAGATATTCCACCATTACGCTGAGTTTGGAGAGTGCGATCGCACTTTCCCCACAAACACCTGGCTTTACCACACAGCTCTCTAGCTCTTGGAACGCGGCAACGCATTCTGTCGGCGGTTTTACCACCAGCCTATTGCAGATTGGCCTATGGCTATTGGCCTACAGCCCTTACCTCTTAGTGACATTGGTAGGCGCGGTGCTTGTTCAGAAGGTTCGTACCGTGCGCAACGGCTAACACTTATACCGAAACCGGCGCACCCACAAGAACGGCTTTGGTTTGCACATCGCGCAGTAGCGGGTCTGCCTGCGATCTGGGAATGTACGTTTCTGGGTGAAGTGCGATCGCTCGCCGCAAATGCTCTACAGCAGAATTTGTGTCTTTAATAATGGCATAGCACCTGGCCTGCCGGTAAAAGGCAAACGACTGATCGGGCTCAATAGAGAGTGACTTGTTATAGGCCTCAATAGCTTTTTTGTAGTTGCCCATTTTCTCCAGTGCCCAGCCCAAGCTCAGCCAGCTCCGGTGGTCATAGGCCTGATACTTCAGCGCCTGCTCAAAGCTATCGTGGGCGTCGTGGTAGCACTGCATATTCATGAGCGTGAGCCCACGATGGTGCCAAATTTTCGCGGCGGTCGGGTCTAGATGAATCGCTTCCTCGAAAGCGGCTAAGGCCTCTTCGTATCGCCCGAGTCGCTTGAGCAAAAATCCTGTGTGAATCCAATACTGAGCGGTTTCTGGTGCCAGCTTCAGCGCCTTGTTAAACTTTTTGAGTGCGCTCGCATTCTCTTGCTGATGCATGAGCGCCTGGCCTAGGCTGGCCCATATTTTGTGCGCCTGAGGTGCGATCGCTAGTGCCCGCTCAAAACTCTGTACCGCTTCCTTCAGCTGCTGTAGCTTGACCAATGACTTACCACGTCCGTACCACAGCTCACAGGCGGCTCCACCTTGGGCTAAGGGATTCGCCAATGCCTGGTCATAGCTGATCAGCGCTTCCTGGTAGCGGCCTAGCCGATATAGGGTTTTGCACTTACCGTACATAGCTTTGAAGTAACTAGGGGAAATTACCAGCGCTTGTTCGTAACTTGATACTGCCTCACCATACCATCCCTGCTTTTCCAAAATGGTCGCGTAGTTATACCAAATGCGTGGAGCCCTTGCTTGTATGTAGAGCGTTCTGGCGTAGGCCTCAATAGCAGCCGAGTATTGGCCTGCCTGAGCCAGATAATAGCCAAGATGGCTCCACGCTTCAAAGCTGCCAGGAAGCGCACGGCTCATTTGCCGATAGACGTGGATTTTGTGCTCAAAGTCAACGGTAGCTGACACTGAGAAAACACCCCAGCGATGCGAATCACTAGCAGCAGCGTTGCGAGGGGTATCCCATGTGATATGTGCTGAAATGTCGACGTAATCCATGACCGCGTTGAGGCTCTTTTTCCCGTAGGTAGGCGTGTAGCCTTCGAGCCCGGTATGGAACATAGGGATCGAAATGCTAGAAGCCTCTTTGGGGCTACACTTCCAGATTTCCCATTCCATATGGTGAACACTCCGATTTAAGTAAATATAACGACACAGTTTCCGGGCCAAATCTTAGGGATCGGCCAAAGTGTCACAGCACAATGCACGGTTTTGTGCTGTGCTTTCAACCTGTGGAAAACGTTGTGGAAAACTTTTTGGCTACGTGGAAAACTCAAAAAAATATCAAACTATTCTTAATATTTCTGACTTTGACCGGCCAGTTGTAACCCTTGCAAACTCGACGGTTTTCGACGGTGCTCTCATACGAAAAAATACGTATATTCACCCACCTTAATATCTCCGAAAGTTTTCCACAGATCAGGAAAGTCTTGGGAAAACTTCTGGCTTCCTCAGTAAGAATTAAGGTTTCAATTGCGATAAATGCTCATAACTGTCTCACTTGTGATCTGTAGAGGCTGTCTGATTTGTGCGTGTTCTAAAGTCAGAAGTTTAGATAGATTATTGAGACGAATTAGCAGTCGCCTAAGAGAGGGCAAATAGCTCCCGTAGGAGTCCTCCTTTCCCCTGCTTTCCAGCAATCAGCTGGTGCATAAGCTCATATTGCCAGCGGTATAAAAAGCTTTCTCCATGAACTGCGATGTTACGCAGCTTGCTGATTTGGTCGAGGCTGGAGGCAGCTTGCCGGCCCTTGTGGCTGAGACAGCTGGCCATTGGGTGTTCCCACTGTTCCAAAAACTGAGCTAGAAGAATGCGATCGCGTTCTGATACTTTTTCCCCTGCTTTCACCTTCACCATCTTTACCCCGCCCTCCGGACGATCTCGCTGAGAAAGTTGGCCTGGCTTTACCGAACGCCACTGTGTGGCCAGTAAAGGTGGCAGCATGCTCAGTGTGTATTGAGTGGCTGGGCTCAGCGTGATGCCACCAATAGCACTGAGGCTATTGCCGAGTAGGAAGGGATAAAGCGATTGGAAAAATGACGTGAGTACTTCCCGTTCTATGGTGGCGCTGAGCCGAATGCCCGCTTCAGAGTAGTCCGCGATGGTGGCATCGGGCGTGCTGGCGTGAATCATTTGGTCGTTTTTGTAAGCGACCTGTAAGTCTTTTTGGCTGGCAGGCTGTAGGCAAAACCAAACGTTATCACCAACCGCTTCGCGAACCTGCTGCTTGATATCGTCTGCGTTTGGCAGAGGTACATTGCTCACGTGCACCTGGAGCTGCTCTATCTGCGCTTCTTGACCCGAGATCGTTGACTCCTGCGCCTGCATTTCGGTTTTTAGCGCAGCAAACTGCTGTTGTTGTTCGGCTGAGAGCTGGGTGATCTTTTCTTCTAGGAGCTTAATCTGAGCCTTCATCGTGTGAATTTGCCGATCTTTTTCGGTGAGTAGCTCTTCCTGCTTTATTAGCACCTGAGTTTTTTGCTTCACTTCTAGGGCACTGAGCCCAGCGCGAATTAGGTTGAAATATCGCAGTTCGGAAATATCTACTACCTGGGCAGCTTCGTCTGGCAAATACAGAAAGCCCTGTCGGCGCTGCATTTGCACCACGAATAGATGGCCCTCGTTGTTTTCGATGGTGAGCTGCCGTTCGCTTTCGGCGCGTTCCAGGGTGCCTTTGTATCGGCGTTTGCTGTGATAGAACTCTACGTGCAGCGAGGCTTCTGAATCCGGCAAAGAAAAGGTCGGTAGCGCTTCGGCAGGGATATTTTCTGAGTCGTTGCTGTCTAAAGCAGTGCGGCTCAACTCATCGTTGGCTGCTGTGAAAGTTTGAGTTTGATGAGGTGTTGTCTGAGCCGGGTCAAGTTTGGCATCAGTATTTGGCAGATGGGGAGATGGCAGCTTGGGCGGTAGCTTGAACAAGATAGGTGGGTCGGAACTGACAGTAGTTTGGCTGCCGTTGATTTCTTGCTGCAGGTTGCGGGCGACTTCTCTCGCCGCTTGCAGTGATGCTGATGTTTGTTCGGTGCTGGCTGGTTCGGCTGTGGGCTCGGTGTTGGTGCTGCTGCCTAATGCTTGTTTTCCTGCTGTGCGTTCTCTGAGAGTTTTGGTTCGTGATGCTTGTGTTTCTAGCGATGTAGCCAAAGATGCGCCGTTCGCTAGCGTTCGTGGGGACTCACGCCAGGGTTGAATGCTGGACTTGGAATTGGGGCTAGGGCTAGCGGCGCGAACGCCGATGAGTTCTATTTCTACGGTGCGGTGACCTTTCCATTCGTTGAGGCGAATTTTGTAGGCGATGTCTAGGGCTCTAGGGAGAGGGTGATATTTTCCCCAGCGCCATGCGATCGCTTTAATGACCGCCTTAGTGCCACTACCTTCTGCTGTATGGGCCAGCGTTAGCTTCAGGTGATCACTGTTCTTCCCAATCACCTTTTGGTCTACGACCGCAGCATTCGCCGTCCAAAAAACGGGGTCTGGATTCTCAATGCCGCAGGGATGGATTTGATCGATCTGAGCGTACAGGTCCAGATTTACAGCTTCGAGCGGTGTGTGGACATCAACGGTAACCAGCGGCTTCAGATGCTCTACCTGCAAGTGCTTGCGTGCAAAGTTGCTCAGGCGAGACTTCACCTGGCGTAGCTTGCTTGCCTGGAAAGAGAAGCCGCCAGCGGCGCGGTGACCGCCGTACTTATCGAACAGGTCATCGCAAAATTGCAGCGCTTCAAACACATTGAATTCTGGGATGCTGCGGGCTGAGCCGCGAATTTCTTTTTTGGCCTTGTCCTCGTAAGTGCCAATAAACACGGGGACGCCGTAGCGCTCTACTAGTCGCGAAGCCACGATGCCAATCACGCCGTGATGCCATTCAGGCTGTACGACAACTAGCACCCGCTCTTTTTTCAGGTCTAGCTGACCCGACTCCATCTGCTCTTCGCACCATTCCACTGCCTGCGCTTCGATGATTTCGCACATTTGGCGGCGCAGCTTGTTGGCCTCTTCGCACTGCATGGCACGCTGCAAGGCCACACCGACATCGTCAGTAGTCAGCAAATCAATCACAATTTGTGGATCAGATATGCGGCCGACTGCATTGATGCGAGGGCCAAGCCGAAAGCCAATGGCCTCCGGCTTAAGCGCAGTTTCTTCGCTGAGACCGGCCACTTCTATCAGCGCTTGAATCCCTGGGATTCGAGACTTGGGAAGTAGCTTGAGTCCTCGCTTTACCCAGCGACGGTTAACGCCTGTCAGTGGCGCGAGATCTGCGATGGTGCCTAGCGTAAAGAGGGCAAGCAGAGTCGCCGTCAAGTCCTGCATTTTTTCCATGCGCTGGGCGAGGCACACGGCCAAAATATAGGCCACGCCAACGCCTGCGACCCCTCGGTAGGGAGATGCTTCGCGGATTAGCTTGGGATTGAGAATCGCGTCGGCAGGGGGAATTTGCTCGGGGACGTCGTGGTGGTCTGTGAGGATGACGGTGAGGCCCAGTTCCTTGGCACGGGCGACGGGATCGTAGGCTGCGATGCCGTTGTCGACGGTGAGGATAATGCTGCCGCCGATGCCGTGGAATTCTTCGACCATTCGTAGGTTAATGCCGTAGCCTTCAGCCATGCGGCTGGGGATGGCGTAGTTGACCGATGCGCCGAGGTAGCGAAGCGATCGCATCAACAGTGCTGTACTGGTCATCCCATCTGCGTCGTAATCGCCGCAGATTAGGATCTTCTTTTGGTGTGCGATCGCATCTACCAGCAAATCCAGACTTTTCGCTAGGTCAGGAAAGTCATCTAGCGGAGACGGCAGCATTAGCGTCTCTGGGTCCAAAAATTCCCATGCTTGCTCAGGCGTATAGATGCCGCGATTGATTAGGACTTGAGCAAGTAGCGGTGAAAGTGCTGTGGCATCGGCAATGTGCTTGGCTTGAGACGTTTGTGCAGGGAAAATTTGCCACCGTTGCTCGGGCACCTGTCGCTGAGTGGCAAGGCGCGGTGGTGTCGCTCTATTCGTCTCTGTGTTGTTACCGGTGGTACTTTCTGCCGATGGGCTGTCTGTTTCGGGTTCAGCCGTTGGCATCAGTTCGGCTTGAACGTCTTCTGACACGTTAGATCAATTAAGTATGACTTGCACAAAGCACTATAGCGCTGACCCCACACATTAGGTACATGGCCGTCTGGAAAAACAGCAGATGTACCTACGGCGAGGCAGCGCATATAGATCATTTGATCTAATAATAGATGATCTGGTTAGTAAACGAGTACTCTGCCGTCATTAGAAACGTGAACGGCTCTGTCACTATCGTGACCACTGGGCAATAGCTCCACCTGCAAAGTCTCTGAATCCGGGCGATGCAATCTAGCTTCTACCGCTCTATTGTTCTCATCCCAAAAGACTAAAGACATATCGTCGTCAACACCCACTAGTGTCTCAATTGCGAACTCACTTTGAGGTCTGAGCCAATGCATGTCGATGTCGAGCACGCGCTCTAGGTTGACGGTGCCGTCGGTGCGGTTGATGAATTCGATGGTGATAGGCTGACCGGGCATGAAGCGGATTTGGTTGGTACCGCACTGCTGAGTGCAGGGCTCTGCGGCTGAGGCTGATAGGGAAAATACAGGAAGAACGGCTAGGGATGCGGCAGCTACGCCAATAGCTAAGTGCTGTAAACGCTGAGCAAAGACTTGGCGTGAAGGCAGCTGAATCATGACAGGAATATCCATAGCGTTTGTTCTCTTCATAATGCCCTGGGTGTTTTTGTTAAGCCTTTGGTAATCTCACGCTAAATAAATAAAGCCGCTACCCGGCTTGTGCAGCGTCTTAAGAGAATTTTCCTAGGCAGAAGTCAGAACACTAAATCTGTGGAGGCGTTGTGCGGACGGATTTGCGCTTGAGGGTGATGAGTGCGATCGCCATCAAGAACACCCCAATCACCTGCCCCGGCTCTGGGACAGAAGCTGCCAATACATTGCCGGGCTGAGTCAGGTCATTTTGGCCATCTTCTACTTCACGCTCAAAGCGATCTTCACCGGCTTCGGCTTTCCTTAGTGCCTCTCTTTGACGTTCGTCTACGAGGACGAGCATTGAGGAATAGGGCGTGACGATGCTGGTTTGTTTTGCGATCACATGCACCTTATCGAGCGCCGCTACCTGAGTGGTATCCAAAACGCGACCCTGCTGCCGAATCAGCTGCCTCGCCGCCAGCGCTGCAAAGTTATCTTCTTCATCTACTGTGCCCTCGCGCGCATCTTCTGAAATCGACTCTACTCGCCAGCTATAGCCATCGAGCAGTGTTGCTTTACCCTCTGCTGTTGCAATCTTTTGTAGAACAGGTAATACCTGTGTATCCACACCTCCTCTGCTAGCTTCGATTGCCTGTAGCAAATTGTCTTCATAGGCAGACGGCACGTCTCCGCCCAAATGCACTATCCACAGCGGTGCATCTAAAGCTGGTAGCTCAGCTTTATCTTTGGCCAGTTCGTAAGTGCCTTCGTCGGTCAGCAGCAGCACCGCATCATACTCATCGGTTTGGTTGGCCTCGGCAAACTGCGGCAGCATATCCGCAGGCTGCAAGGTTCCATAGAATGGCATGCTGTCGACATTGAAAGTCGCTTGCTTCGATGCGGTGGGTTGACCGGCGATCGCAATGTAGAAGTCAAGTGTGTTTTTCTTAGCTGCTTCTTTTAGTGTGTCGGTAGCCTGCTTAAGTTCGGTAGTGCGATCGCCCATGCTGTAGGAGCTATCAACCACCACAGCAATTCGCTCACCAGAAGGGATTTGCTTTTCCTGATTCGTCAGCGGCGCAGCGGTAACCCGGAAGCCTTCAGCAAACTCTACTTCGTGGCTTGTCGGCTTAGAACTTCGTTTGGAAGCAAGCGCCAGCTCGAACCATTCATCTTCGCCTAGCCGAACAGTCTGACTGCCTCGCTTATGTTCTGTTTTCTTAGTCCAGAAAATATTGCGCTTTTCACTGAGCTGAGGCAGTGGCCAACCTACACCTGGCTGTGCCATGACGTCGTAAGTCAACGTCAAATCTAGTTCACCAGGATCTCTCCTCGCTCGATTGTTTGTGGCTGTAGAGGCTGGAATCGGAAACACACGCAGTCGATACTGCCGTGGACCTACTTGCTCTAGCAGGGCTGGATCGGTAGCGCGTTGAAACTTCGCTCTCTCTACCTCATCGTTGTAAACCTGTTGCGCGGCTCCCCGAGGAGAAACCACATGAGGAAACAGCTTGGGGTTTTCAGCTGTTCCCAGCCACAGCCCTGTAATTGCCGCGCTTTCTGGCAGCGAGAATGAATAGAAAATCTCTTGATCTTCCGGCGTAGCATTCTCATAGCGCTCGTGAATTTTGATCGTTCCCCAGTCTCCGTTTTCTGTGACCGTGGCCTCCTGCATTGCCAAACGCACCACTTTTTGGTCTAAATCCAGCAGTCCAGCTTTAGTTTCATCGCGGTTAGCAGTTGCCTGGAGCGCAGCGCGAATACTGGCCCGCTCAGCCTTTTGAATCGGCTCATCAAAGAACTGCTCGTACAGCTTTTCTGCTCGCTGTACGTCATCATCTTTTCCTCGATAGAGAAAAGGCGATAGCAAGCCGTTGTGAATATTTTGCAAAAATGCTTGTGCACCGTTTGGTAGCGCAGGGCTGTACAGCTTCTGTAGACCGTTGCTTCTGTTCCAAGGGCTGAGATAGCGGTAGCGATGCAGGTAAGCATTCGTCAGTCCTACACGAATAGTCTCGGATTCCTGTAGCTGGTGTTCTCTGGCTTGTGCGCCAAACGTTGATAGCGGAAACTCTATATCACTTGTTTCGCTAGCAGGCGCTAGCAATTCAAAGGCTTTTACCTGTGGCTGCTGAAGCTGTAACCCTACAAACAACAGACAACTAATGGCAACTGTTATGCCTGTGATTGCCCAGCTGTTTTGACTGCCATACTGGCGGCCAAAAGCCTTGTGAATACGCTCCCATGCACGGATATAAAAGTGCACGAACGCATAGGGCATAGAGAGAAAAACCAGAAAGCTAGATCCGAATAAGAATAAGAACAGTCCCCCTAAAATACTGATGCCAGGATTCGTAATAATGTCCCATAGACCTTCAAGCACATCACGGACATTGATATGGCTAACGAAGGACCACAGACCGCTGAAAAAGCCTACTACTGCCCAAAACAAAGCAGGAATGGTGTAGAGCAACAGCAAAGACCCAACGTAGCCACCCACCAGCAGTATGAGACTATGCCCCACCATTTGAACCCAGGAAAGCTGTTCGTTGTGTGCGGCGTAGCCTGCTAACAGCTCAATGGCAAACATAAATATAGAGAAAATCACAAGTCCCAAGGCGAAGGCACTTGCTGGCGTAAGCTCACGGATAATGAACATTCTGAGCAAGCACAGTGTGAAGAGAGGCGCTTCTACGCCATAGAAAAGTCGCAGCAGCAGAGTCGGTCGGCTGCGCAATCGCCAAAAGCCCAAGATAGTGCACAGCACTGGCACAATGAGCAGAATGAGAAAGCTGACTGTGAAGGTGGGCTCTACCAGG
>JBHJIY010000148.1:0-40694 GCA_050042985.1 Phormidesmis sp.
TGGTATGCGTTGGAGTGAGCCTGGCCTCAATCATCTCCTCATACTCAGAGTCGCTTGGGTTAATCAACGCTTCGATGACTTGTTCCCACAGGTTCCTCGCAACCATCTAAAACACCCCTCCCACATCTCTTAGATACGCCCAAGTGAGTAGCTATTTACATAGCTGTATAAATAGCCGTGTTCAGAAGGTTAAGACAGCGTTACATATCAAGCTAGTTTAAAGCTGGCATTTTTCGCTTTGATACAACTTGATTAAAGCTTTTAAAAAAAGCAGAGTTCCCCGATAGATGTGGGCTATACCGGATATATACTTAGGCCTAATCCACCCATAGCACTTCATATACAAAGGCTATGCGGAGCGTGCTGCTGCAAACGCATTATCGCCAACCCCACCATCAGACATTCATCCAAGTCATTCATCCATGAATCACGCCTCGCACGTCTCTACTACTCGTACTGCCTACGATAGACAGATCAGGCTGCGCATGAGCCAGCATTTGCAACGGCTGCAAAATCTTGCCAAAACGCTTGATACTTCTATCGAAGAAATCAACAAAGCGATGCATCAGCTAGAGCAGCAGATGCTTTCACTTATTGTGGTGGGTGAATTCAAAAAAGGGAAAAGCACCTTTATCAATGCTCTGCTAGGCGAGCCTTTGCTGCCGTCAGACATTTTACCCACAACGGCCACTATCAACCGAGTAACATTTGGTACCACACCATCGGTAACTGTACGCTTCAAAAACAATCAAGAAGAACATATTCAGATAGAAGACTTAGATACTTATGTAACAAAACTCACCTCGGAAACGGAAGAGCGATCGCGCACGGTAGAAGAAGCCGTGCTGCGCTATCCGATCCCGCTGTGTGAGCACAAGGTAGAAATCATCGATACACCAGGGCTAAACGATGATGACGAAATGACAGCCGTGACGCTATCTGCTTTGGAGCGCACGCAGGTTGTGGTGATTGTGACGTCTGCGACCGCACCTTTTGCAGAATCCGAAAGCCTCTTCCTCACCGAAACGATATTGGCTCAGGGCATTCGCCACATTGTTTTTGTCGTCAACGGGATCGATCAAATTCGCAAAGCATCAGATGTTGAGAGGCTCCTCACCAGCATTCAGCAGCGAATCTCGCAGAGCATTGAAACCTGGGCCGCTGAGGAATACGGAACCGACACGCCAGAATACGAGCAATACCTGAAGCGCATAGGTACCGTCCAAGTGCACGGGCTCTCTGCCAAACAGGCCCTCAGTGCCAAAATCGCTAAAGACGAAGCCCTGCTCAAAACGAGCCGATTTAGCGACTTTGAAGCCGCCCTAGAGACGCTGATCACCCAAAATCGGCAGCAAATTGCCCACCAGATGCTGGCAGATACGCTCACCGTCGGCTGTCAGCAAGCGCTCGCCATTATAGAGAAACGGCAAGCCGCCCTCACCGCAGACAATCAGCAGTCAGCCGCCGCTATTCAGCAGCTAACTCAGGGCCTATACGACCTGAGGAATCAGGTAAAAGCAGGCTTTGCAGACATCACACCAGACAGTCACCAAATGAAAAAGTCTGTCGAAGCCGTCATCAGCGCGCTGCCTGAGCAAATCATGAAAAAAGCAGAAACAGTGCTAGACGAGGCCCTGCAAGCACCCGACAAAAAGAAGGGAAGCGCTGCACCAAAGCTCGCCAGCAAAATTCAAAGTGCCCTACTGCTGTATACCGCCAAAATAGAGTCTGAAATTACCACCGGGCTCAAGCAGGCAGTCGTCGCCCACCGTCAGCAAAACAAAGCCATTTTCAAAGCCTTCAATCAGCATACTGAAGACCTGCAGCGCCACTGCTGCCATGTAGAAGCGACCTATGGTCGTGAAATATTCACACCACAATCACTGACAGATGAATCTATTAGCATCAGCCCGCTGTACGACCTGATTTCGATTGATGCTACCGCTCTCGATAATCGGCTCGATTCCTTGACCTCAGAGCTGGGGATTTATGCCGTGGCCGGTGCTACGGTTGGTACGCTTTTTGGGGGCCCGTTAGGGACCGCTGTGGGGGGTGCGATCGCAGCTGGCTACGAGAAAAATCGATATGCCAAAACTATGAAAAAACACCGCCCTCAAATGCTCGAAAGCATCAGAGTGCAAATAGGCACTAGCAGCATTCGAGAGAAGGCCCAGCGCTATATTACCGCCGAAACCAAGAAAATAAGTCAGCGGCTAGAACAATCTCAGCAGCAGCTCAACACCGCAATAGATAGGGCCGAAAGACACATTTTTGCCGTTCAAGGGGCCCAAGAGGCCAAAGAAACCACCAACCAAAAACATATAGATATGATCAAATCCGAGATAGAAGATATTGTCCAACAAACCACTCAGCTAGTCAGTTAGCTTTCGCAGCCGCACCTTCCTATCTATATCTAGACTGGCCTCATAAAACAAACCCATCACAGGAGCATTTAACAGATGAGCGAAACAGTAATGCAGGACATTTCTCTTACTAACCTAGTCGACCAGAAAAAAGTCGCCAACACACTGGTCAACGACCTAGGCGCACTCAAACGATATTCAGCAAAGCTCAATCTAGAAAACTCCGGTCAGCTCATTCAAGACGTGATTGACCGAATTGAGCAGCAGGCTTTCTCCATTGCCATTGTTGGTGAGTTTAAGCGCGGCAAAAGTACACTGATCAATGCGCTCTTAGGTCAGGAGATTCTCCCCTCCGACATTTTGCCCTGCTCAGCCACGCTAAACCGAGTAACCTATGGCTTGCAGCCTCGGCTCAAGCTCACCTTTAAAGATGGCCGCGAAAAAGAAGTCGGCATTAACCAGCTACAAAACTATGTGACCAAGCTCACGCCAGAGTCGGAAGAAACCGCCGCAGAGGTAGAAGAAGCTGTTGTCTACTATCCACTGCGCCAAGACAATGTAGACATTATCGATACGCCAGGGCTCAACGACGATACCAGCATGACAGAAGTGACCCTTGGCGTCTTGCCCAAAGTCGATGCCGCTGTAATGGTAATGATGGCACCTGCTGTATTCTCTGCCTATGAGCGAGATTTTTTAGAAAACAAGCTCATGATGAATGACCTTGGGCGGGTCATTTTTGTTGTTAACGCAATTGATCGCTGCACACGACCCGGCGATAAAGAGCGGCTCCTAGAAAACGCTAGAGACCGCTTAAAAAAATACATCTTGGAACGTGCCGCTGAGAAATATGGTGAAGACTCAGATGAATATAGAGCGTATATCAAGAAAATCGGGAAGCCAAAAGTATTTGGAATCTCGGCAGAACAGGCGCTGTATGGCAAGCTCGATGGTGATGAAACTGCCGTCGCCGATAGCGGATTTGCCGCTTTTAATACGGCGCTAGAAGAGTTTTTGACCACGGGCAGAGGGGCCGTTCAACTTCAGGTAGGGGCGAGCCGAGCAATGGGGTCTGGTAAACAGATCCTGTCGAGTATCAACATCAAAGAAAATGGCCTGACAATGAAACAGGCAGACTTTGATACTGCCTACGAGAAATCGGTCGCAGAGATTTCCACATTGAGAAAAAAAAAGCAATCTGAAATGGATTTGATTGATAAAGGTACGCAAAATGTGCGGATGAACGTGAAGCCTTTGATCAACAGTTTGCCAGATGAGATTAAGAAAGGCGCTGAGCTGACTATTGACAGCGCCATCATCTCGCAGGGAGAGCTGAAACGAAAAAAGGTCGTAAGCGAGCGCCTGGCAAAAGAAGTCTCTAATACTGTGCAAAACGTAGGGCAAAAGGTCGCTGACAAAATTCAGTCAGAGATTCAAGAAGGTCTAGAGCGAGAAATTGATCGCCTGCAAGACTTTTCTGACTCTGTTAATGAAACGCTCAATCAAATCGAGATGAACTTTTTATCGGTGGAAGCCACCGAGGCAAAAAACGTCACCGGTAGTGGAGAGGTGATTGCCGCTGCGGTATCTGTATTCACCGGATTTGGCGGCATCTGGTCGGGCTACAAAAAAGCGGGGGTAAAGGGCGCTGCGGTCGGCGCTGCGGGTAGCTTTGCGACATTGTTCAGCGGTGGCGTTATCATTGGGTTGCTCAGCTTGCCTGTCACGTTTCCGGCCGTTGTTGCCATCGGGGTAGTGTCTATTTTCACAGGTGGTTGGCTCACTGAGAAGGTATTCCCAAGCGATCAAATCGAGTCGTTTAAGGCAAGCTACAAAGAAGCTGTACTCGCCGAAATCGATAAGCAACTATCCGAGAATCCAATTGGCCAACAGGTTCAAGATCAAATTACCAGCACCTTTGAAACGCTGAAGAAAGGACTCAATCAAGATGTAGAAGCGCTGCTGGATAGTACTCAAGAGAATCTGACGAAAATCAGCCGCGAACGCGAACGCGATATTAAACTCAATGCGGCTGAGATGGCTGAGCTTAAAAATATTCGTACCGAAACAGAGCGGATTTTGGGCAATGCACAAAGACTCTCTGATGAACTGATCGAGATTTTGAGCGTGTAGCTGCCAGGAAGTTGTACAAAAAGCCCAAACACACTGCATTTGCCCCGTCCCCGATTTCGGGGCTCTGAAACAAGAGGTTCAATTCCACTCTGATGACGCAATCTAAATCTTCTGGATCAGCTAACCCGACTGATATTGTCTCTCTCGATTTTGCTGAGTATCTAGCCAAGCGCAAAGATCACTTGGAGGCACGCTTTGAAGATGGCGCGCCTAACTATGCGTTCGCACTCGACAAGGTCCTCCAGAAAAAGCTTTCTTCCATGGCGCCAGTCAGAAAAATGGCTCAAACGGTGGTGTCGTTTGCGGTGCCGCTACAAAAGCAGATACAGCAGATGCACAGTATCGCGGTGGGGCCTCGTCAGTTGCCGAAGCTGTACAAAATCACAGAAGACTGCGCGCGGCTGTTGGGCATTGGAATTCCTCAGGTGTACGTTTGCCCCGATCCAGAAATCAATGCCTGCACTATCGCAACCGATGACATTGCACCTATCATTTTGCTATCGAGCGGCATTGTAGAAAGACTAGAACCGGAAGAACTGCATTTTGTGATTGGGCATGAGTGTGGCCATATTCACAACCTGCATGGAACTTACAATACAGCTGTGGAGATGATGAGTAATACCATCGTTGAGGCTGCACTGAAGGGGCTTTCGATTATGGGTGTGGCGAATTTGCTAGGCACTATTAAGCAGGTCATTCACGGCGGGATTTTACTCGCGTTTAACAATTGGAGCCGGTGCGCAGAGATTACATGCGATCGCGCTGGAATGATTTGCTGCGGCGACCTAGATGCTGCGCAGTCGGCCCTCACTAAGCTAGTCATTGGCGACCTCGCACACTTGGGTGAATTCAATACCCAAGAATTCATTCAGCAAAGTCGCAATGCCAACTCCACACCACTGCGGATGCTAGAGCTTATGAATACCCATCCGCTAATTCCCAAAAGACTAGAAGCACTAGAGTGCTTTGCCGAGTGCGAAACCTTTTATCAGTGGAAGCCCAAGCTATCACCGCCAGACAAGCTGCGATCGCAAGCGGAAACAGACCGACGCTGTCAGCAAATTGTCACCGTCATCAATAACAAAAACAGAAACTAATTTAACCTCATAAGACCCATAACTATCATGACTCAGGAGCGATCGCGCCGCATCTTATTACTAGCCGCCAACCCCAGGCAAACCATGCCCTTCCGGCTCGACAAAGAAGTACGAGAGATCAAGCAAGGCTTAGCCTTAGCCAACAATCGCAATCAATTTGAGATCATCCGAAGAGGTGCCGTGAATGCTGCCGACATGCAGCAAGCGATTGTAGAAATTTCGCCGCACATTGTTCATTTCTCGGGACAGGGTGCGGGTGAATCCGGACTCATTTTAGAATCTAGTGATCACAATGGTAGCCATGTTGTCACCACGGCAGCTCTCGCCAATCTATTCGCCTTGTTTGCAGACATCATCGAGTGTGTCGTGCTAAATGCATGCTATTCAGAGATTCAAGCTCAGGCCATCAACCAGCACATTGGCTATGTTGTCGGCATGAATCACGAAATCGCCGACAAAGCGGCAATCAACTTTTCAGTCGGATTTTACAACGCGCTTTGGGCGGGACGCCATATTGACTTTGCATATCGATCCGGCTGTACTGCTATTCAGCTCAACAGTAGTCAGGAAAGTCAGGTTTTTCAGCGGCATCTCATTCCTATCTTAAAAGTTCGTTCTGACCTAGCCCAGCCCGCAAGCTCGCCCTTACCTGTACAGCCACCTGTCCCCGTAGAACCATCACCAGTAGCACCGCCACCGACTCCAGCAGCACCTGAAGTAAAAGCACCACCCGTTGTAAAAACAGTTGTAGAAACACCAAAGGCAGACGCACCACTCCCACCGCTGCCACTCTACACATCACCACCGCCATCAATACAAACGCCCATCAATACTTCTCCGAGCGCTTCTCCAGAGGCAGTACGCTCTGCCTCTAGGCAACCTCGCTATACGACTCAGGGACTGATCAAAGAATTTATTACAGGGCTAGAAGACTTTTCTGACTGGGTAGAAACAGACAAAATTAAGAATGCGCTAGGAAGAGACCTGATTCGGAAACTGAGAACTCAGGAGCAAACCATTCGCGATCGCCTAGAAGCCACTTTTTCAATCGTAATCGTAGGAGACTTCAAGCGCGGAAAATCCACCTTGGTCAATGCACTCCTCGGAATACCTGTTGCCTCCACCGCAGTCACCACCGAAACTGTGAGCATTAACGAAATAGAGTACGGCGAAGAACTGCGAGTAGAGGCGGTTCTAAAAGATGGACGAGTAATGGAGTTAGATCCCTCACAAATAGAGTCCAGCAAGCTTCGCCCCATTTTGCAGAATTTGCCACAGCCTATCAGCCATCTGCGAATCGAAGCACCCGTAGAATGGCTCAAGGGCCTCAAGCTGGTGGACACACCAGGCACTGGCGACATGATGGGACAGTTCGACAAGCAGGTGCACAACTATCTCTCTCAGGCAGATGTGCTGCTATACGTCATGTTTACTTCAGCGGTACTATCGGAGTCAGAGCGCGCTTTCCTCACCAGCTCAGTCATGCCTCAAGACTTTCCAAAAGTCTTTTTCATTGTCAACCGCATAGATGAGCTGGACGATGCCAATACAGAAAGACTGCTAAAAAATACAGAAAAACAGATTTCCGAAGTCTTCCCCAACGCCTACACGTTTGGCGTCAGCGCGCTAGACGAATTCTCTCGCATCCAGAAGCAGCCTCGGCCTACCCCTAGCAGAGAGCCGCAGCTAGCAAGAGCCTTTCAGAGGCTGCGCGGCCACTTGTACAACTCAGCTTTGCACCACAAAGAAACCATTCAGCTCGATCGAGCAACCGACCTCATGGATCAAATGCTCATCAGCTTTGAAAAGAGCATGTCCATGGTTAGAAGCGCCATTCAGGGAGACCGCCAAAAGCTCGACGAAGCCGTTTCACATTGCGAAGAAAACCAACAGCGTATCCAAGAAAAAATTAACCAGCACACCCAAGCGATGAGTCAGAGCATTGATGAGCTTTGTCAGGAAACCATCGATTGGATGAACGGATTCATCACTCGGCTAGAAAAAGAGGCCATTCCCGACATCTCTCAGTTTGAGCTTAGCGATGTGCAAAAGCATTACCACTTTTTCCTCACGGATATGCTCAGGCGCGCGGTCAACAACTGCCTGAACGAGCACTCAGCTCGCATCGCTGAGAATGTAGATAGCACCCTCAAGCTGATTGCTAGCGACTTTCACCAATTCTCCAATAGCCATCTGCTCAATGTTGATGTTGCCAGCATCACCTTTGGCGATACGCCTTGGACAAATATTGACACCCTAAACCTACTAATGGAGTTCAGCGGTTCAGACGGCATCTTTGAGCTGGCAAGCCATTTGCTCATCCGACAGGCCAGAAAACTAGAGACCTCGCACGGCACCCGCCAGTATGCGAATAAGCTAAAGTCCAACATGCATCAGCTCAGAAAAGCCGTTGAGAAGGAAATCACCTTGGCCTATGCCAACATCTACCAGCGCATTGAAAGCTCTATCAACCAGTCCTATCAGCAAACGATAGAATCCTCAAACTTTGCATTGCAGCAGGCCCAAGAGTTATGCAAGCAAGATAGCCAGGATTTGATAGAGACCAAAGCTGGACTAACCGATGCGATCGCACTCCTAGAAGACACCCGTACCTTTCTCCAGTCTTTCAAACAAAAGCTCTGGATCGCAGACGCCGTACCAATCAAGCTCTAATAGCAAAAACAGACGATACACAGCCGCCACTGTAAACTTCCAGACAACTCATCAGGAATCGTACATGTATGCGATGAAGTACTCAATAGATTCATAGATTTTTCTTATAATGTAAGCCAGTGAAACGGCCTATATTTGAAAAGCTAAGCATCAGCTTATCTCGATGTAACGGCAAACAGTGACCTCATCAGGCTGTCGGGGAATCCTCGAAACATCAACCTAACTTTTCACTATTTTTTACATTACTAGCATCGTTTTAATCAGGAGATTTCACCATGAAAAGTAAGACCACCGCAGCTCTGCTAGCGCTCTTCCTGGGTGGGCTAGGCATTCACAAATTTTATTTAGGCCAAGGTGGTCTTGGGATCTTGTATCTCATCTTTTGTTGGACCTTTATTCCAGGGATCATTGCCTTTTTCGAGTTCATCATCTACCTAGTAATGTCCGATGCGGACTTCAATGCTAAGTACAACAGAGGATTCAGCGCTGGCCAATCCGTTCAGTTTATGCCGGCTCAAGAATCTAGCAAAGACAAAGCAGGCACCCTCGGCGAAATGAAAAAGCTCTACGAATCTGGTGTTATCACCGCTGAAGAGTACGAAGAAAAGCGTCGCAAGATCCTAGATTCTATCTAACGCTTTTGCAGCTAATGCTGTAGTTCTTTACTAGCGCCCCGTTCCCCCACAGTTAGCAGAGCCTTTTCAATGACAGATCTCAAGCTCGCCTTAACTCAAGACTCCAAGGTTTCAGACGCCTTCTGGCTGTCTTTTATTCCCCTCTTTGGGGGGCTAGCCATTGTCCGCGAAAGTAATCGACTTAAAAATCAAAAGTTTGCTCAGCTTGGGTGGGGGGTGTTTGCGCTATCACTGGTGATGGCCTTAGGCGAGAGCCTCATTATTGCCTGGCTTTTGCAGGCAGGCCTAGCCATTTGGCTAAGAATGCAATATGCGTTGCCTGCACCTGAGCCCTTGGTCTCACTAGATTTCAACAGCAGTTCTAAAAATGAATTGGTCAGAGTGCTAGGCCTACCAATTGTGTATGCTAACGATATTGAAATGGCCAGAACAGAGGGCTTTATCTTTACTCATGCAGAAGAACTCACAGAGATCATTGGCATTCCAGAAGAACTTGTTCGTAAAATAGAAAGCCGCCTGATTTTTGCCTATGACGAAAAGAAAGACGGGGTCGACTCTTGGCGACGCGTAAACTATTTATCGGCAAGTGAGATTGAAGCCTACGGAATTGATAGAGGAAGCGCACAAAAGATTGTCACAGAAAGAGACGCCAACGGTGACTATCGCTCTGCTATTGATATCAAACGACGCACAGGCATTTCCCTTCGCCGCTACCACGCTATCTTATAGTAGTAGCCCTGCTAGTGGTAGCTTTTGTCGGACAGCTCAGAAAAAGCCTAGTTTCATGCCGCTCATTTTATGAAGAAGCCAAAAGTCTCTGCTAAAAACGCAGCCCTTTTACTCGGGGGTATTATCTTGTTTTCTCAGGTCTCTAGCTTAGAACTTCCTTACCTGGCAAGAGAGTACTTAGTTTTGCTGGTCATCAAGCTATATTTTGCGACCACTTACCTCATCATTCCAAAGCTCAAGCAGCCGTAATCTTCCACAACAAAAATCTCCCATGACGAACCTCAGCGTGAACCTCAACAAGGTTGCTATGTTGCGCAATGCCCGCCCGCTGACGATTCCAAGCGTTGTCAAAATGGGTGAAATCAGTATCGCTGCTGGCGCGCATGGGCTTACCGTACATCCCAGACCAGACGAACGACACATTCGCCGAACCGACGTGTACGACCTAGCAGCGCTGCTGAAAAAGCACCCCACTATTGAATACAACATTGAAGGCAATCCGCTAGAGTCGCCCTTCATGGATATCATCCGCGACGTAAAGCCTCATCAGGTCACACTAGTGCCCGACAACCCAACGCAAAACACATCCGACCATGGTTGGGATGTTGCACAAGATGCCGATCAGCTAAAGCCAATTATCGACGAACTAAACGCACTTGGCTGTCGGGTGAGTTTATTTATGGACCCGGACATTGAGCAGATTAAAAGGGTGCCTGAGCTGAAGTGCACCCGAATTGAACTCTACACAGAGCCCTACGCTAACGCTTACCGGGAAGGCAAAGGCGAAAAAAGCTTTGAACAATATAAGACAGCTGCCGAATGCGCTCAGTCGATCGGTCTTGGCGTTAACGGCGGCCACGACCTCAACTTAGACAATCTACCTTTATTCAAAACCATTCCCAACTTGCTAGAAGTCTCGATTGGCCATGCGCTGACAGCAGACGCGTTGGAGATAGGATATGCCGGAGCGGTGAAGGCCTATCTCCAAGCGCTAAAGCCATAGCTATAGGCCATAGCTATGTTAGTCATCTTCTGGCCACGCGCACTCTACAGTCACCTTCAAACTGCCAGTACCAGAGGCTTCTGTGATATAGGGGATCCCCGCTTTGCCAGCCACCGTTACGCCAAACTCTAGCGTGACTTTTTCCACGCGTCCACCGCCGGCTGACACAACAGTACCCTTCTCAAAGGAACTCATAATGTGACGGGTGTAGCCTTTGATGGTGTCTTGGAGAGAGGCAACTGCGCGTTCGGGCACAATGCCACCACTGCGCGTTGGGCCTTTGGGTGTGCGCCCTATTTCTTCAGTCGGCAAATCAACCGGCGGTGCATCGACCTTATCCTGCGACTGCACAAAAATAACGGTGCCATCATCCAGCGTGAGTGGAACTAATGTAGACATTGATTTCTAAGGAGTTCTTTCACAAATTCTACAATGCCAGATCCACAGTTCACGACATCAGATGCGACTACGTATTGCAGGATTTGATAAGATCGACACGCAGTCTTAGTGTTATTTGCTATGGAACTTACTATTCAGCTAGACGCCGAAAGCGCTAAGAAATTGGTTTATCTCAAAGAGCATAGCAATACAGATCCAGCTAGTTTGCTAGCAAAGGTTATAGACCAAGCCTATCAAGAGATTCAACCTAATAAGAAAGGCGCTTACGCACTTTTCGAAGAATTTGGATTGGTTGGTTGTATGGATGGTGATGACATATCACTACCTGAGACAGATCACCCATCTATTCGCGAGTCCATACAGAAGAAGCGACAACAGGGAACTTTGTGATCATTGTTGACACGGGTGTTTTTGTAGCGCTTTTCGACAAAAGCGACACACACCATTCAAGGGTGAAAGGATTCTTCGCACGATTGCAAGAACCGCTAATTACTACACTACCTGTGATTACAGAGACTTGTTATCTTCTCAATCAGTACAACAAGTGCAATTTCTTAAAAACGATAGATGCAGGCGCGGTAGAACTCTTTGCACTAAAACCGCATCATTTCAAACGCGTGCTAGCACTCAGCGAACAGTATGCTGATTTACCCATAGATTTTGCAGATGCTTCGCTGATAGTACTAGCAGAAGCACTATGTCACGGTCGCATTATCACCGTAGACAGGCGTGACTTTAGTGTCTATCGCTGGGCAAACTCTCAAACCTTTGACAATTTACTTTTCTAAGCAGTACTGTGCGATTTCTAAAATACTGCATCGGTTAGAGCAATACTCACGGGTACTTCGCTAGGCTATGAACTATAAAGTACTGCGGTGACTACTATGGCAGACAGGCATTCCACCGGCAATCAGTCGAACGATCACGTCGATACATCGGACAATAAGGCTCAAAAGCAAGCCCACAGAGGGAAAGACATCGGCGGGGGACTTCCGGTCATTGAATACTGGGCAAAACACACCCTGTCACCAGAAGGGCCGCCAGTTTGGAAGACGCTTCTTCACAAAAGCGCTTGTCTTTCTTGCGCTTGGGGAACTGGCGGACAAAAGGGCGGCTTTACCAACGAAACCGGTGAAAAAGTTCAGCGCTGCATGAAAAGCATGGAAGCGGTAGTCGCTGAGTTGCAGCCTGCGGTTGCGCCTCACTTTTTTGAAACCCACAGCATTACCGACTTACAGCAGCTCACCTCTCTGGAAACCGATAAGCTCGGTCGGCTCAGCTTTCCCACCCTCCTCAAGGCAGGCAGCGACCATTATCAGCGAATTACCTGGGAAGCAGCCTATGAGTTGATGACCGAGGCGTTTCGCAAGCCACCTGAACGAGTTGCTTCTTACAGCTCGGGCAGATCTTCAAACGACGCCGCTTTTTTACTACAGCTAATGATGCGTCTGCACGGCTCAAACAATTTGGCTGACTGCTCAGACCTTTGTCATCGCCCTTCTACTACGGGGCTTAGCAACACCTTTGGCACCGGCACTTCTACAGTGAGTCTTGAAAGCCTCCAAGAATCTGACTGTATCGTGCTCGTAGGATCAAACGCGCCTGCGAACCATCCCCGGCTGATGAATGAGCTCATTAAGCTGCGCGATGAACGCAATGGTAAGGTCATTGTGATCAACCCGATTAGAGAAGTCGGCCTTGTAAAATATGGCTCTCCGGCTTTCCCTGTAAAATCTCTCTTTACCGGGTCGGAGATTGCTAATCTGTTTCTTCAGCCTATTCCAGGAAGTGACCTAGCCCTCTTTATCGGCATTCAAAAATCTCTCATAGAAAGAGACTTAATCGATAGAGACTTTCTTATCGCTCACACAGAAAACTGGGAAACCATTGTAGAACAGGCACAAAGCGTCGACTGGGAAGCTATCACCGACACCTGCGGCATTGCCAAAGCAGAGATAGAAACAGCCGCCACTATTATCAGTGAATCGGACAAGGTTGTTTTTGCTTGGGCGATGGGCATTACTCACCAGGCTAACGGCACAGACAACGTGTGCAGCATTGCCAACACAGCCTTGCTCACGGGCAATGTCGGCAAGCTGGGCGCAGGCCTTATGCCGATTCGCGGCCATTCAAATGTGCAGGGCTTCGGCTCTATGGGCGTAAAAAACGAGGTAAAACCAGCCTTACTCGCCTCCCTCGAAAAGCTCGTTGGTCACTCTCTCAAACCCGATCCTGGTTACCACGCTCGCGCCCTGATTGAAGCTGCTGACGCGGGTAAAGTCGATACATTGCTATGTCTTGGTGGCAACCTGTACGCCGCCAATCCAGATCTCACTCAGGCAAAGCGAGCCCTTGGCAATATAGAAACCGTCATCTACGTCGCGACTAAGCCAAACCTCGGCCACTTCCACGGCCTAGCAAAAACCAACACACTTATTCTCCCCGTTCTCAACCGCTTCGAGAATCCGCACAAAACTACCGTTGAATCTGGCAACAACTTTGTGCGGCTCAACGACGAAGGCAAAACCCATCTTGACAAAGCTGATTTGATTTCCGAGGTTCACTTACTGACAGAACTCGCCCATCGCATTCACGGTAGCGAGCCGATCAACTGGCGTAGGCTACAAGATCCCAAATACGTGCGTGAACTCATTGCTGACACTATCTCTGGATATGAAAAAATTGGGCGCATAGATGAGACAAAAGAAGAATTCATCATTAGTGGCCGCATCTTCACAACGCCACAGTTCAAAACAGATTCTGGCAAAGCCAAAATGCAACTTACCCCACTGCCAAATCTCACCTTACCCACACCCGAAAGCTTTGGCCAAACATCAGGCACAGTCCTTACGCTAATCACGGCTCGCAGCTACCGGCAGCACAACACAGTGGTATACAAAATTGGCGATAAGTATCGTGGGATGCCTCACCGAGACTGCATTCTCATGCATCCAGACGATATTGCCCAGGGTGGATTTAGCAATCACCAGCAGATCAGTGTGCAAGGCAACGCTGGTAAGCTCGAAAACATAGAGATTATCAGCGGCGCAATTCGGCGCGGGGCGGCGCTAATGTTCTACCCAGAAGCGAATATACTGATGAAAGCAGTGACCGATCCTAAGTCGCATACTCCGGCTTACAAGCGTGTTCCTGTGCTCATTAGCCCATAGACGAACTCCACTCGCATAGTAATCTCGCATAATAACAATGACTATTCGGCGTCATTTCACCCAAACAGAATGGGAACCTAAAGTCGGCTACTGCCGTGCCATTCGCGCAGGACAAACGATCTATCTATCTGGCACTTCCCCTGTAGACAGTGAGGGCAACACATTTGCACCCAATGACGCTTACGCGCAGGCCTGCCGCTGCTTTGAAATTATCGAAGAAACGCTGCTAGCCATGAACTCGGGCGGGCTCAATCAAATCGTGCGCACTCGTATGTATGTGACCGATATTAGTCAGTGGGAAGCATTTGGTAAAGCGCATCAAGAGTTTTTCGGCGATCATCCGCCAGTCACCACCATGATAGAAGTGAAGGCGCTGATTGACCCCGATATGCTGATTGAGGTAGAGGCCGAGGCTTTTCTGGAGTAACCCACTACCAATCCAATCCAATTCAATTCCAATTTCCACTCCAATTCAATTCCAATTATGGATCTATGGAAACGCTATCCACGCTTCTTAATCCCTGCATAGGTCAACCCCCCATCACGAGCGTATACATCGATGTCGTACTTAGGCTGTAGTGCTTGAATATCAGCAGTAGCGAGCAATATGTCTCGTTTCTGAGTTGTGTCGGTTGCAGCTGAGAGGTCTTGAGGCGATCGCACCCAATCAATCGGCCTATTACTGTAAAACATCGCCGTCGGCATATACAGCCGCTCCGATAGCATCGCCACCACCAAAGCAGGGGGCTTTTGCACATTATCACCAGCCGCTACAGGCACCTCAGCGGCCTGCGACAGCGCTGCCACGGGACGCTGACCGCCGTGATAAATTCCCTTAATCTCTCGCACGCCAGCAATCACAAATAGCCCGCACAGCACCGCGCTCAACACCTGTCGTCGCCAACCAAACTCAAACACTGCCACGCTCAGCATCATCAGCGCGACTACGCCGACAACAACAAACGACTGCCTTAACGCATCGGGCAGAAACACGATTTCCGTAGGGAACAAAGCCATTACAGCTGTGCCGCTAAACAACAAACCTAGCCACACCAGTTTGTCCTTACAAGTCAACGCCTGGTACAGCAATGTGCCCACCCAAATCGCCATCGCCGGATACATCGGGATAATGTACCAGTGCAGCTTCGTACTCACCAGGCTAAAACCGCCAAATACAATCGCTACTAGCACCAGCAAAATAGCGCCGATCGACTCACCTCGCCGCCAGAGATTTCTCATCTGCTGAAACATCGCTAATGGCAACAGATACACCCAAGGAAAAAAGTGTTCTCCTAACGAAGCCACATAGAAAAAGGGGCCACCTTCATTCCCTTCTAGGCCAGTTCCAGTAGACCGCTCTACGACGTGATACAGCAGGTACTGATCCACAAACGCTTGCCCGTGGATGGTGAACATTGCAACATGCCAAGGAAGGACTATTAGCCCGGCAATGCCAAGCCCTAGCCAAAAAGGAATACAACAGATTGCCTGTCGCCAGCGATTGGTGAGTAGAAGCGTTATGCATAGCGCGATCGCAATCGCCAATCCCGCCACACCCTTAATCATCACAGCAGCAGCGATCGCACTCCACACCCCGCACCAGGCCCACCGCTGCTCCTCACAGACGCACAAGTAAGCGTAAATCGCCAAATACGAAAACAGCGTTAATGCAATATCTGTGGTGCCAAAGCGAGAGAAATGTACAAACATGTAGTTCGTAAGCAGCACCCCTACAGAGAGCAATCCGAACCAATGAGCAGCCTGACCTTGTTCACGCTTCTTATACAACTTACGGGCGATCAAATATGTCACGCCGACCAGTCCCAGTCCCGAGAGTGCCGAAGGCGATCGCGCCCAAAACTCATTCACCTCAAACAGCTTAAAGAAAGTAGCCGTCACCCACATAAACAACGGCGGCTTGTGAAACCAAGGCTCGTAGCCCCAGTGCAGTGTTAGCCAGTCTCCACTATTGACAATCTCTTTTGCCACTTGCGCATAAATCGCCTCATCCCAATCGTTCAGGCTTTCAGCGCCAAGCCGCCAAAACAACATCATGCATGCAATTATGCTGAGCAGCAGTAGAGAAAAATTTTGCCGATCTAGAACAGAATTCTTCACAAGCAGTTTGCTCTCCTTTGTAGTTGACGCGGCGGATGCCTCTTTTATACCGAGGCCTACGCATAGATTCAACTTGTTCGATGAGATTACAGATCAAACAAAAGGTGTTGCTGCCGAACTTCTATCTGGCCGGGGATATCTGGCCGAGGGTATCTAGCCGAGGGTAACGGTGCGGTGTTTACGCGCAACGCTCTAACGCACTGACTAACGCACTGATCAGTTGCGCGTTCTGTTCTGGCGTACCCACAGTAATCCGCAGTTTGTCGTCTAGCCCTGGCTGCGCAAAGTAGCGAATCATAATGTCCTTGGCCTTTAGTGCCTGGTATATCTTCTCTGCTGTAGGGACAGCACTTTGAGTAGGCGGCTGCACTAGCAAGAAATTAGTCTGTGAAGGCCATACTTTGAACTCTAGAGCGCGTAGGTCACCACTTAGCTGTTCTCTAGCGGCGATTATCTTTTGGATGCATTCGTTTTTGTAGGCTTGATCCGCGATCGCAGCCTCACCCAGCTTCAGCGCGATCGCATCCACGTTATAGCTATCTTTCACCTTCAGCAACCCAGCCAATAGTCCCGGCTGCGCTATCCCAAACCCCAACCGCAACCCGGCCAGTCCATACCCTTTAGACAGCGTCCGCAGCACCATCACATTCTCAAACCCACGGACCAAAGCTAACGAAGCAACATCTGCACCAGCCTCAGCGAAGTCCACATAGGCTTCATCAATCACGAGAACACCGCTTAACCCAGCTGCCAGCACTCGTAAATCTTCTATTGGCACCAAGTGACCTGTTGGACTATTCGGCGTTGCAATCATCGTAACGGCCGCGTTCGCTGCTAACAGTTGTTCTACTGGCAGCACCCAATTTGTTCCTTTTTGACCATACGGAATCTCAATCACTTCCGCCGGCTGAATCGCTGCCAGCGTTCGATACAGCACATAGGTAGGCATTGGATAAGCTAACGCTCTGGCATCTTCCTGCGCGCAGGAACGGACTAGCAGTGTCAACAAGTCATCGCTACCATTGCCCGCAATCACCCAATCAGAAGGCACGCTGAATATATTACCGACCTGTTCACAGAATGTGCTTCCGCGAGGATTAGGATACCGGCGTAGTAGCTCTCCGCTGATTTCTTGCAGGGCCGCGAGTACTTTAGGGGAAGGCGGATAGGGATTTTCATTCGAGTTTAGCTTTAGCACACCCGAATTCAGCGGTGGCCACTCACCCGGCTCATAGCCTTCCATGGAAGTAATTTCAGCGCGAAAAAACTGGCCGGACATCATCAGTCAATCTCTGTTGTAAACGGCAGCCGCATGTACACATCATGCGGATCGTTCAAACTCTCCAACAGCGTGAACTCTTCTCGCAGTTTCAACAGTTCATCGGTCAATGGATCTTTGTTCCACGGCAGCTGATTAATCGCAACAACACCCGTGCCAAAAATACTGTTCAATAGCTGTTCTTCAAAGGTTGGCAGGCGCGGGAACTCTCTTACCCGGTAGTCTTCTTCTAGCTCGGCAGACTCAGCCGCTAAAGCGATCGCATCTTCCAAGCCACCCAGTTCATCTACCAGGTCGGCCGCGATCGCATCTTCCCCAGTCCACACTCGGCCCTGCGCCACCTGCCCTACTCTCGCAATGGGGATATCGCGCCCTTCAGCCACAATGCCGGTAAATCTCTCATACAGCGAATCTACATAGCTCTGCTGAATTTTCAGCTCGGCTTCTGTCTGTGGTCGCGCCGTGGTTTCCATATCCGCCAGTTTAGCCGTTTTCACCACGTCCCAGGTGATGCCATTCTTATTGGCAATCTCTTGAAAGTTCATCAGCAACCCGTACTCACCAATCGAACCGGTGATAGTTGTCGGCGAAGCCAAAATCTTCGCCCCTGGTGCGGCAATCATATATCCACCCGAGGCCGCATAGTCGCCCATCGATACAATCAAGGGCTTCTCCTCAGCCAGGAGCTTCACTTCATCGGCAATGACTTCGGAGGCGATCGCACTGCCTCCCGGACTGTTCACCCGCAGCACCACCGCCTTCACATCCTCATCTTTTCGCATTTCGCGCAGCGGCGCCGATAGCCCTTGCGAGGTCACTGCGCCCGGCACTGTGTCGCTGCCGACCACAATCTCACCTTCGGCGTACACAATTGCAACAGTATCGTCAGGGCCACCAAAAGCGCGATCGCGCGCGGCCACTTGAGCATACTCAGCCAGCGAAGTCTGCGGAAAATCCTCCAAATCAACCACAATGGCCTCTTCGTCTTCCTCATTGGCTACACCCGATAGCTCTCTGAGCCCAAGCAGCACATCGTCATAAAAGCCCAAACTATCCACTAGGCCCAACTCCAAAGCCTGCGCCGGCTCAATCAAGCCCACATCATCGGCGAGCTGTTGTACCTGCTCGGCAGTCACATCGCGGTCAGCGCTTACCGTCTGCAAAAACTCTTTCCACAAGTCTCCAATCAGTGCTTCCGTTTGCTGCTTGTCCTCTGGGCTACTCTCGGAGCGGGTAAACGGCTCTACTGCCGACTTGTACCGTCCCACCCGCAGCACTTGCACGCCTACGCCGTACTTTTTCAGCGCATTGCCCAAAAACTGAGTCTCCGCCCGAAAGCCATTAATCTCCATCAGGCCAACCGGGGCCAGCACCAGGTTATCGGCCACCGATGTCATGTAGTAGTCACGCTCGTCAAATCCCGTGTTGTACGCCCAGATGGGCTTACCCGATTCTTTGAACTGACTGAGCGCAGCACGAACTTCTTTGAGCGTAGCCAATCCTTCTCGCGGAGACCCTTTGAGGTAAATGCCCGAGATTTTCTCATCGTCAGCCGCTGCTTTAATCGCCTGCAACGTGTTGTACAAAGACACCGAGCGCGTACCGCCATAAAAGGCCTCTTCAAACAAAGCCCCCGAATCAGCAACCGCGCCATCCACAATATCTGTTGCTAAGTCAAACACCAGCACCGAATCATCTTCAATTGCCAGCTCTGGCTCAGACGACCCCGAAGACAGCAGCACCCCGACCAACCCAAAAGCACCGAGCCCCATCAGCAGGAGCAAGCTAAACAGCCCCACCAGTGTGCCTACCGCGCTCGCCGCCGCAATCTTAAAGAAATCTCGCATTAAATATTCTGAGCTACCAAAGTTAGGACTTTATCGAATGGATCTATTTGCGTGTCTGTACAGGCATAACAGGCACATAAGTTCAGTAATCCCATACTAACGAAACTAATTTAGTTAAACTACCAAGTCCCTAACGGCCTCAACACACCTGCCTGCCGCAAATCTCCTAGCGAACCGCTACCCGTACAAAACAACACCGTCACAATCTCAGCAATCAGCGCCTCACTTAGCGCTGCCAAGGCTTCTTCCGACTGGCTCGCCGCCTGCAAAAAGGGCAATGCTAACCCCACTAAGTCTGCGCCTAGCGCCAGCGCTTTCGCCGCGCCCAGACCGTTACGCATACCGCCAGAAGCAATCAACGGCACCTTTTTAGAAACCGCGCGAATCTCAGCGATACAGGTCGCCGTTGGCAGGCCCCAGTCAGCAAACGTATTGCCCAGCCGACGCTGCTTGGCATCTTTGGCTCGCTCACTTTCTACCCGCGCCCAAGACGTCCCGCCTGCGCCCGCCACATCAATTGCGGCTACGCCGACATCCATCAGCCGCTGCGCCATCACCGCCGAAATGCCATTGCCGACTTCTTTCGCCACAATGGGCACCGGCAGCACCTGCGCCAGCTGTTCAATCTTGGCAAAGAGGCCTTTGAAGTTCACGTCACCTTCGCTCTGCACCGCTTCTTGTAGCGGGTTCAAATGCAGAATTAGCGCGTCTGCTTCTAGGGCGTCTACCGCTTTCTGGCACTGGGCAATGCCGTAGTCGTAGTTCAGCTGCACCGCGCCTAGGTTGGCAAACAGCAGCGCATCGGGCGCATATTGCCGCACAGAAAATGTATGGGTCAAGTCTGGATTTTCAACAGCAACTCGCTGAGAGCCTACGCCCATAGCCAGGCCAAAGCGCTGAGCCGTCTTGGCCAAGCGCTGATTAATCAATCGTGCCTGCTCTGTGCCACCCGTCATAGAAGAAATCAGCAGCGGTGTAGCAACTTTTTTACCGAGGAAGCTGGTAGAAATGTCGATGTCGTCTCGGTTGAGCTCAGGCAGGCAGCAGTGCGAAAAGCGATAGCGTTCAAAGCCGTTGGTAATGCGGTGGCTCTGCACGTCTTCATCCAAGCAGATGCGCAGATGATCTGCTTTTCGCACCTGAGTTTCTAGGGCGGCATGCTCAAGATCCTGCTGAGGCTGTTCGAGATTGGGCCGATTGAGGTTTTTCGGCGAGGAAGCAGAAGGATAAGGGCTCAAAACAAAGGATTCTCACAAACATGCGGCAGTTTTTTAAACTACCGCAATCCCAGGCCCTGTCAGGAGCGATCGCACATATCGTAAAGTGCATTCCTCACCTAGGAAATGCGCCATACGCTACGGATGCGTTAGCTCTACCCCGTCCCGGCTATCGGTCGCTTCCAAAAATACCCGCACAGTTTCGTCACTGGCCGTTGGCAGCTGCTTGCCGACAAAGTCCGGATGAATAGGCACCTGCCGATGACCGCGATCTATCAACACAGCCAACCGCACCGCGCCGGGCCGGCCATAGTCATGCACCGCATTTAGGGCGGCCCTTACAGTGCGCCCGCTGTAAATCACATCGTCTACTAGCACGACTGTTTTACCAGCTAGGTCAAACGGAATATCGGTTTTGGCGGGCGTACGAACCCCAATTTGGTCTAGGTCATCGCGGTAAAAGGTGATGTCGAGCGCGCCGGTCGGAACCGCTATGGCCTCTAACCGCTGAATTTGCTCTGCGATCGCCTTCGCCAGTGGCACCCCTCGCGTATGAATACCCAATAGCAGCAAGCTATTCAAATCACCCGAACGCTCTACTATCTCCGAAGCCAGACGATTGATCGTGCGACGAATATCTTCAGCAGACAGAATAGTGACAACCTTTTGAACCATTTTCTTCCGCGAGAATTGTATGACGAGATTGTATTAACGGTGGCACTCGGACAAAGCACCACACCAAGGAGCCTATAAAGTAGTACTAGCCGTCACCTTTATGCCTACGTTGTACTCATAAAAAAGCAAACGAAAAGCACGTAGAGTTAGAGACGACAAAAGCAAACGTCATTGAACTTTTGTAGAAGCCTGCCAACATATCAAAAGGTGTTCAGCTTAACATACATCACTTAACTAACCAGATGCTTTCAAAAGTGTATTGGAGTTGTCATTCAAAGGCCTTCAACTCAAAAAAGCAGCCATCATTTCTTCAGATGTTTCTATTTCTTCAGACGTTTCTATTGTAGTTTCCCACCTCGCCAAGATCTTCTCAAACGTAAGGTAAGTAAGATAGCTGCCGCATCGAGAAAAGCATGCCAATACCTATTATCAAACCGACCAGAAAACTCCACCGCGTCAGCCTCAGAGCTTGCCCAATCACCTCAGCAGTAATAGGCCTCATCGCTTCGCCTAAGATGGGCTTAACCTTGACCTTGCCACGATACGTATTGGCTCCGCCTAGCTGCACACCCAACGCCGCCGCATAGGCACACTCACTCCAGCCCGCATTGGGACTCGGGTCCGCTCGAGCATCTCGCCAGCAAAGGCGCAGCACCGTCCTCGCTCGCCCCGACAGCAGCGCCACACTGAGCACGCTTATGCGACAGGGCACCCAGGTCAGCACATCCTCAAACTGAGCGCTAAACCAGCCCAAATCAGTATAGGGGGCCTCACGGTAGCCCACCATAGAATCCAGCGTACTCGCTGCCTTGTAGGCCAGGGCAACCGGCGCAGCCCAGCCCAGTAGCGACCCACAAATCGCATAAAACAATGGCGAAAACACGCCGTCAATCGCGTTTTCGCTCACCGTCTCTAGCACGGCCCGGCGCACTTCACTCGCCGAGAGCTGCGCGGTATCTCGACCCACATAGCGTGATAGCGTCTCCCGTGCGCATACCAAATCAGCCTCAGCATTAGCCCCAGAGTTAGCCCCAGAGTTGACCCTAGACAGGGGCTGCAAAACATCTTCAGCCGCCTGCCGTAAGCTGCGCCCAGCAAAACAGCTTGCCAGCAGTACCCACTCGCACACCCAGCGCAGCACGGGAGATATCTTCGCCAGCAAGCTAAGTCCTACCGCGCTCACACCAAAAGTTCCGCCTATTACCAGCACAGCCAAGAGCACACCCGCTAGCTTCATTACCCGTGGCTTTGGCCCCAGGCGGATCATGCGATCGCTATACCAGCCAATCACCCAGCCCATCACCTGCACCGGATGCAGCCATCCCCACGGGTCTCCCACCACAAAATCCAAACAGGCCGCCCCAGCTAACAGCAAAACTGCCCCGACTGCCGCATCAAACGACAAAACTCCCCCCTTCGCCCTGCGCCGCTTGCCAGCTACGGGCATCGTAATAAAGGTCTTCCAAGGTAATCCCACAAAAAGCTTCTTTCAGCTTTTGATTGAGCCTTTGCCACAGCACAGAAGTCACCCAATCTTCGGCCTGCTGAGGCTCAGCCAACGGTAGCGTGCTTGCAGACTCACCCACCGCTTCTAAAATTTGGCCCAAAGAAATTTGAGCGGGTGGTTTTGCCAATCGATAGCCCCCATGAGCCCCCCGTACCGAACTGACAATCCCGGCTCTCCTCAGCTCAATCAAAAGCTTTTCTAAATAGGGCGCTGGCAAGCTTTGACGCATTGCGATCGTGCTTACCGAAGACAGCGTCCCTGTCGGTTGAAGACTCATATCTAAAAGCGCCTTAACGCTGTAATGCCCCCGCGTTGTGAGCTTCATAGAGATATTGCCACCATAGGCATACAATTCGACATTTTCCGTAGCAGTTTCATTGGCTGAACCTAACTTTTTAAGCGAAAAAAGTGACGCTTTCAACAGCACAAATAATAGATGCTTTTTTCTCTATAATGTCAGCAAGCCGACTATTTTTTTAGGCCTATCGACAGTAGTTAATCCGCAATATTTACGGTTTGGCAATGTTTACTCCAGAGGAGAATTGTGGTTTTATAATAGAAGCCCCAAACACAAAAATAACCCCACCAAAGGAATGCGATATACAGATGCCCGTGTAGTCACCTTGGCTAATCACCTCAAAAGCACCCTGATTTATATTAATGGATCGAAGTGAAGCAATAGCCCCTGCTATCGCACAGACCCTGCTATTGACATCTGCTGTCAGTCTAGAGAATTGAGTGAATGGTTAACGACCCAAATACGGACGCCCTTACGGGTAAAGCACTACTCAAAAAAGTAAAAGAACTCGAGCATTTGAGTAGAGAGGAAAAAGCAAAAACCTGCGGCTACTACACCGTCACCAAAAACGGCGTCACCCGCGTCAATATGATGAAGTTTTTGAATGCACTGATCGAAGCAGAAGGCATTCAAATCGACAGCACCCAAACCGGCAACGGCAGAGGCGGGCGTAGCGCTAGCTACCGCATAACTGTTCAGTCCAACGGCAACCTACTCATTGGATCCGCTTACACCAAACAGATGGGTCTTCAGCCGGGTGACGAGTTTGAAATTTCTTTGGGACGCAAGCACATCAAGCTAAAGCAGCTTGACAACGAAGACGAAGACGAGTCATAGCGCCTACACCCTTAAACCGAAACAAACGGCATCGCAGCAGGCGCGCTCACAGGAAACATTGCAAAGTAAACATCGCAACAAACAGTCATCAATCACAGCGGGAGACACCAAAACGTGTCTCCTTCTTTTTTAAAGCGCCGATCGAAAACGGCCGTCCAGAAGTAATATCGTCAAACTGATATCAGTCAAACTGATATGAACAGACACGGCAATCACACCGCCCCAGACTGACAGCAACACAACGACCAAAACGATAGAGGTTAGCAATACTTTGGGAGAGGAAAAGCATTCTCAACAAAGATACTTTGCTACCAATGATGAGTACCGACAAATATGGCTTTTTGACTCACATCCCGCACGCCGCATCATTACACATGACGAAGGACACTCACCCCTGTAGCACTATCGCAGTACACTTCTCATGCAGTGTTGGTACTGGTTACCATTCGCCCTATTAAAGGGTTATCTGCCTATCGTCATTTGCCCGTCGTCATCCGTTGGTTCTACACCTGAAGCTTTGCTATGAGTTTGCCGATCGTTTTAGAAATTGCTGTTGGACTACTCTTTATCTATCTCACGCTTAGCTTGGTTGCCAGTGAGATTCAAGAAATTTTGAGTGCGCTATTTCAGTGGAGGGCAGACCATCTTAAGCGCTCAATCGAACAGCTGCTCGCTGGGGATGCGATCGCCTCCCCAAAAGGCACACAGCAAAGCAATCAGCAAAACAAAAAAGCCGCCAAAGAACTCACCGACAAGCTATACGCAAGCCCGCTCATCGAAAATCTAAACTACGAGGCACAAGGGGGCATCAGCGGCCTGTTACGCACTGCGCTGCACATTATTGGCAAAGCCTACCGGCTAGTCACATTTAGCAGCAATGTCTTCGGCCAAAAAACCAGCGGTCCTTCTTACATTCCAGCAGAAACCTTTGCAACTAGCCTCATCGAAAGGCTCCAGCTCAAAGACTTTCAGCAATTGCTCATTCGCTCGCGGTTCGATGACTTTTTGGCAAACGAAGTCCGCCTGCCACTACACAACACCGTCAACGAGCTGCGCGCCCGCCTAGAGAATGAAGAGCTGATGGCAGCGGAGATGATTTATTTTGACCAGTCTACCGACCAAATCGCAGCTGAGCTGGGGGCCCGGCGGCTTAGTTTGTCATCGGCCATAGCCCAAATCACCGAGCAGCTCCAAGCTTTTGAAAATATGGCGATCGATACGCCTCTTATAGAGATGGGTGCCAGCCCGGCGATGGTTCAGTCATTTTTGGGTCGCATTCGCTATCTGCGTACGGGGCTTAGCGGCCATTCTACTCAGAACACAGCGGTCATCGCGCGGCTCAAGCCCAGCTTGGCCGACCTCACTAACCTGCTAGACCCCAACAGCGAGACCTACAACGAACTCGTCTCTCTCGCCCAAAAAGAGGGCGATGCTGTTCAGGCATTGCTGACAAAGCTCCATCAGGAGGTCATACCGCCTCGCCTAAGAGAGAGCCTGTCAACCCTGGCAAGCCGAGCAGAAACTAACGTAGATAAAGTCGAATCAGAACTTCATCAGCTCCAAACGGAGGTAGAAGGCTGGTTTAACAACGGTATGGAAAGAGCCAGCGGCGTGTACAGACGCAATGTCAAAGGGGTTGGCATCCTCATTGGCCTAGCCATTGCCTTTACCATCAACGCCGATACCTTTTATATGTTTCAGCGCCTCAGCACCGATCCGGCTATTCGCAGCAGCATTTTACAAACGGCTGACCAGCTAAATATTCAAACAATTGGCAGCGCTGCCGAGCTCTCAGAAGAACTTTCCCTCGACCAGCTCTCAAAAAGACTCGAAGGCGACCTGCGCTCGGTCGGCACTGCCGTAGAAGAGACACTGGCCGACTATCCTCTGCCCATTGGCCGCAGTCAGGCAACTATTACCGCTCAGCAAGCCGCTGAGGCAACCTGGCCCGTTCCGTTTATTCCACAGCGGTTTATCGGCTGGTCGATCACAGCGCTGGCACTCTCTATGGGCGCAAGCTTCTGGTTTGACCTACTGAGGAAAGTTATGGCGGTACGCTCGTCGGGCAGTAAGCCGGATTAGGGCGTTTCTGCTTCTCGCAGCCACACAATGAAGACAGTACCAGGGCTTACTGGCAAGTCGCCTTGTTGGGCTAGTGACTGTGCAGTTGTGAAGAGATCGCTCGGCATCCACGGTGTACCGACTGCGGGACTGATCACCTCGATAAAGCCCTGCATTTGAGTCATCAGCGACTGTGCGATCGCCAGCCCCAATCCCGTCCCAGGAATATCGCTCTGGGCCTGCACCCCACGATAGTTACGCTCAAATAGCCGCACCAAGTCATCAGGCGGAATTCCAGGCCCCGTGTCACCTATCACCACACCCTGATAGTGATGGGCTTCGCTGGTGTGGCTCACGCCAGTTTGCACCCAAACACGCGCCCCACTCGGCGAATATTTCACCGCATTATCAACCAAGTTACTCACCACTTCACCCAGTGCTTCTTCCTCACCCCATACGAGGGGCGTATCCGAAGCTACCTGCGACTGAATAGTAACCCCCTTCTCCATCGCCACAATGCTGGCTACCGCCAAAATCGGCTCTACAATATCCGGTAAATATTGAGCACATAGTGACAGTGCATGTCCCAGCCCAGCAGCGCCCGTCGCATTCGGCGACGGGGCCAACCCATCGACCGCTAAGTCAGCATCCACCACAGGCAAGGCTTCTGAGCTGTTCAGGTCATCTAGAGAACTTTCTGACGCACTCATATCTGACGCACTTGTAGTAAAGGGCGCTTCATCCCTCATAGGTAGCGCTGCATCTCTCTCGCTAGCTGTCTCACGCCCAGGAAGCAGCTTTCTGGGAGAAGCTGGCAAGCTCAGGACGCCAACGGGCTCTGTAGCCAAGTCAGCATCGCCAATCGCCACCGTTTCATCAAAGTGGGCGACCATTTCTCGTAAGCGCTTACTTTCACGCACAATACCGGTCGCAATTTTTTGGTTGGGATCTTCCGGCTCCAAGCGACGGACTAGCAGCTGGCCAAAAGTTGTCACAGCGGTCAAAGGATTGCGGAACTGGTGCAATAGATTGTGAAAGATTTCTGACTGACGGCTCTGCAAATCACGCTTATCGGCTATTTGGCTCTGTAGCCACTGCGTCCGCTGCTCCAGTACGCAGCCAGCTGCCAGCGACTGTGCCACGCTATCCATGTAGTGACGTTCTTCACTATCCCAAGCGCGATCGCGCCGAATCGCCACCATCAGCCCTACCACCACGTCCGCATACACCATGGGTACCACCAGCTGCCGGTCGGGTTGCAATGTTTGTGGCCAGTCGGAGCTGCCTTCTTGACAGTCTTCTGATTGATAGTCTTCTGATGGATAGTCTTCTGGCTCTTTTCGTAAATCCTTCTCCGGCTCTTTTATTGCAGCCTCATCAACGTCAGCGCCCGGCATCAGCGCGAGTGGGCCAGCATCTGCGGCCCAAGCCGTAGCCCGCGCAAAGTTTTCGATCCAGCGCTCTACCGGCTCCGGATAGCTCACCACCGGGACAAAATTGGGCTCATTGCGCTGCCTTCCCGCCCAAGCAGCATCTGCCATCTGCCCAGTCATATCCGCAATATAAACGGCCGCCGAAGAGCCGGACATCTGCTGCGTGAGCAACCGCAGCTGAGCCTGACAAAGCGACACAAATTCTGGGCTAGCAATCGCTGTCACAAACCGTCTTCAAAAGAAATAAACCAACAGTCATTTTGTTATATCGCAAAAGTGAGCCCGCCCTTCACACTAACTAGTCCTCCAGGCTATCTAATTAAGTCGACCTCATGCGACCACTCGAAGCTTGTCCGTAAAACCTAGGAAGAAGCAGGGCTCACCTCTCAAAGTGTTAAGTTTGTTACAAACTTCTAACTTATCGCCCTTAGGTTTTAGCGTTTAAATTCGACGAAAGTGCTGACACGCATGGCGAGCAGCGACTAACTGCCGACCATACAAACAATGTTTGAACCTTTAAATCAACTTGAAATTCTAAGTCGTACCTGATATATTTTGCAAAGTCTAAGCTTTTTTTGTAGCTACTGCTACATCTAAACAGCTATTTGATAGACAAATGTACTGGAGGAAAGTAATTTGGCACGAAGACGTAAGCGGAAGAGCCGTCGTCGCCTGGAAGGACGTCGCATTTTAGAAGCAGTTCCTCAATTCAGCATTGAGAGCGGAGAAGAGAAGCCCGTTACAGCTGCTCGCAACTACATTCATGCGCAGGGTATTTGCCCACCTGCTTTGTTACTTGTAAAGCGTAATGAGCATACCACTGATCGTTACTTCTGGGCTGAGAAAGGCCTCTTTGGCGCTCAGTACGTTGAAGAAAATCACTTTTTGTTCCCCAGCCTCCGCCTTCTCATGAGTGAAGAAGAAGAGGAAATGGCTGTCTCTAGCTAGTTTTCATTACTGGTACGACGACACCCTTCAAGAACAAGATCAAACCATCGTAGGGGCACTTGCATTGCTATGCCCTTCGATAATTAAAGGCAGGATGGATATCAATCCACCCTGCCTCTTTTGTGTTTATTTTCAAGAATGTTATCGCTCTATAATGTTATTGCTCTATGGAGTTGTTCAAGAGAGTTGTTCAAGGCTGCCAGGCTCGCAATACTGGCGCAAAGGCAGTTTTAAGTTCTGCTAGCTCATCTCGGTGCCCTTTCACAATTAGCCGAGAAGATAGCTCTTTCTGACTCGACTCAGATGTTTCAACCTTGAAAACAACCTTCTCAGGTCGGCTAGATTTCCGCCAGTAAAACAACCCTGCCAGTGGCGACGCCGCGACCAACCCAAAAAACAACTTACCCCATCCTGGTAGCAGCACAGCTATAACGAGTGCCAAGCAGGCGAACCCAACAGCTGCCAGCGCAGAAAGGAAAACCGCCATAAACACGCTGGGGCTCACCAGGCCCGCCACTGTAATCGCGTCGGCTGTCCAGACCTCAGCTGAGTCATCTTCAGCTGGCACCGACTCAATTTGGCGATAGGCTCGGCTTTGAAAGTGATTGATCACATCTTGGCGCAACGGCTCAGCCGACTGCGTAGAGCCAAACTGCATGACCTCGATACGATCTTTGGTAGAGGCACGAATAAAAAAGACTAGCCCAATCACCATCAGCGCAGTCAGCAAAAGGGTAGAAGATCGGGTCGGGTCAGTTAAAAACAAAGGCCTAATTTGGGAAAAACAACAGGAGCGGTAGCAACCGTATCGCTTTTAAGTTTAGCAGTCGTAGGAATCGCTCATAAAAAAACGCTAAGGCGATCGCCTTAGCGTTTGTCGTTTTATCAGGTGGAGGCTCAGCTATGAACCTGCGTACTTCATCTCGGCCGCAGCCACACGGGTTGGGGCAGCCTGATGCTTTTGCTGGCCTACCTTTTGCTGACCCACCATATAGCGCTGCCATAGGTCGGCTAGCTCACGGGCCTTCATTTGCCAATCGGGTCTGAGCCTGTACATGCGTCTAGGGCGACCACGGCCTTCTACCTTTTTCCAATAGCCCATAATCGCAGCCTGGTTCTCTAAAAACTTCAAGGCGCTGTAGAGAACCGTATCTGATAGGCGATAGCTCGGATAGTCTTTTTCAATCGCATGAATCAGCTCAGTACCGTACGAGTCATGGCGAATAAGCACTGAAAGCACGTAGCAAACAGCCAGCTCTTTGTTGAGATACACTGGCGGCGGATCTTCAAAAAATTGATAGATATCTTCAAACTTCATAAGAGGGATCCAATAGCGGGTGAGTAAGGAGGCACAGCGATCGGCGATAGCGTACTTGCCAAAAAGGGCAGCAATGCCTTGCCCGAAGGGGGCAGCAACATCATTTGCCAAAAGACCCACTGGTGGCCAAAAGACTCATTGACGTTAAGGTGCAGGCTCAGGGAAAACGAGAACCGCTGAGATAGGTCAGTTCAGAGGCGAGCAAATCGAAACCGCTAATGTGGACTTCTGGAAGGAAGTTAATGCGTGCGCTAGAACTGCTGATTTATTCTAGACAGTAAATAAAAGATTTGCTTAATTTTTTAGGATCTAGCAAACATCCGCAAGGTTTTGTCAGATTTCTGTCTCAAACGCTCATCAAATTTGAGATTTCGTTATTTTTTCTGAGTGAGTACTCTCATACATAGCGCGTTTTATCTCTACCCGTGAAGATTTGAGAATGCCTATGTCAGCTGCTCACCGATGCCATCCGCTCCAACCCTATCAGCCTCTTTCTGGGGGCTGAGTTTCCATAAAGGTACGGAACAGAACTCGACCATTTTCAACAGCGGTTAATTCTAAAAACACAGGGCCTAGCGTGTAAATCGGCTGGCTGGCGATCGCCTGTAGCTCTATTGGCCTGCCGTAGGCTTCTACGCGATTGCGAAAGATATTGACCGCGTTTGACTGACGCCTGGCGACCAGAGGGCTAGGGTAAATGACGCCTCGCCTCTCGGCCTGTAGCTCAGCGCGGGCAGTGAGGGCGGCCACCCGTTCGCGCAAGTTATCGGCGGTGAGGTCGCTGGGCTCTAGCTGTACGGAGGAGACAAGCGAGCCAGTACCGTAGAGCACTTCGTTGACGACGGCTCGCACATTAACCAAAAGGCAGGGCTCACCGCTGCGATTGATAATGTCGTTGACACAGGGTTCGTCTACCACATAGTTTGCAGCTGAGGAGACAATGATGGCGTAGGTTCTCTCATCAAAAGTAGTATCTACAATCTCCCGTAGCTCTGCAGGATCAAAAACAAGGGCGAAGTCGTTCGCTTCTTGAAGGCCGGGCCAAATTTCTCGCAAAGCGTTTCTGTTCGCCCTCAGGAGGGCTGATTCTACGGCCAATCGTGCGGCTTCTTCTGTATTTGATCGGGCGAGAATCACTTCGAGGTTCTCGCCTCGCCGAATTGCCAGGTTGCCGAGGCGCAGGCTGTCAAAGTCGTTTTCTAGCTGGGCGATTTGCTGGTCCAAAAATCTCTGCTGCACCTGAAGCTCTTCTAGACGCGCTTCTTGCACCACAATTTCCTGCTCGCGCTCAGCGATCTGTTGGTTGCGCGCTTGGAGTTCTTCGGTACTGAGCTTGAGCGTTTCACTCTGCGCGGCGAGTTCTTCGTTACGCTGGGCAATTTCTTGATCACGCTGAGCGATTTGGGCTCGGACAGTGGCCTGCTCATCGACTAGGGCTTGGCGTTCGTCGCGCAGGCCAAAGATTTCATCGCGCAGGCTACCGGCTTGCTCAGATACTATTTCTAGCTGCTCTTGGGTATCGCCTAGGCTGGCTAAGATTTCTTCTTCGCGGGCAGCCGCGCTGCGTAAAGAACGGTTGGTTTCTCTGAGGCGCAATTGGGCTTCTTCCTGAAGCTTGGTTGACGCTTCTAAATTGCTCTGGGCAACGTCTTTCTCAGACCTGGTAGATTCTAAGTCGGCCTGGGCCTGGGAGAGATCCTGCTGAATTTCATCGAGGCTGAAGAGACCTTTTCTCAGCTGGCCATCGAGAGCAATGAGCAGCATCAGCGTAGAAAAAGAGGCCACCATCCCGGTGGCAACGCTCACTAGCGTCGCAGTTTGACGGGGCCGTAAGTTAAAAAGGCTGAGCCTGGACTTGCCCACCTTCATTCCAATGCGATCGCCCACTGTGGCAATCACACCGCCCAAGCAGGCCACCGCAAAAAGTAATACAAATCCAGTCATTCATCACTGCCGGAGCCATCTTGGAGCAGGTAGTGCCCGTTCTTACAGTACAGGATATAACTGATTGCCTCTTCCTAGTCCCTATCTCTCCTTATTCCCTATTTCATTCCCTATGTCTAAGTAAACTGCTGAGAGAGCGTCACCGGATCGTGAACCGTGATTTTCTTCTTGTGAATAGAGATCATGCTTTGCTCGCGCAGGTCGCCGAGGAGACGGGTCACCGTTACCCGTGTGGAGCCAATGGCTTCTGCGATCGCCTGATGAGACAGCTTCAAATCCACCGTAATTCCCTCACTGCTCGGGATCCCAAAGTCCCGACAAAGGATGAGCAAAAAGCTCACTAGCCGCGACCCCATATCTCGGTGGGCCAGCGTTTCAATCATCATCTCCGTTTGCAAAATCCGTGATGACAAGCCCCGCAGCATCATCGCCGACAGTTCTGGATTCTCCTTTAGGGCCTGGCTCATCTGGTCAGCCTGAATCGAAATTAGCTCTACAGGCGTAAAGGCGACTGCATGGTAGAAGCGATCGGATCTATCGCCTGTAATCAAAGACAAAACACCAAATACGCTATTTTCACGCAGCAGCGCCACCGTAATTTCTTCACCCGCCTCATACACACGCGACAGTTTCACCGCACCCTTGGTCAAAAAATAAACTCGCTCAGCTGGATCACCTGGGAAGAAGATCGTTTTATTGCGCTCGTAAGAATCGATAACCGGGGGCAAATTGCCACCAGACAACGTGCGAAAGACATCAGCAATAGGCGAGTGAGGAGTTGAGACCATAGCTTCAAAAACTGAGAAGGGATAACGGTACGCACAATGGAGCACGCAGTGGGCAAATCCAATCACTCCATTTGTGGCATCGGAGTTAATGTCATCGGAATAATGTCATCGGAATAATGTCATGAGACTCTAACTAGGCCCACTAATAATAAAACCCATGCACATCAGAGCGTTTTGTATTTCTGGCTACTAAATCGACGTAAACCGCTTAATATTCGCAAAAGTTTCAATGTAAATACAGCATATGGACTATGACATATTTGCTCGATTCTATCCCCACGCTAGCGCAATTACACCGAAAAGCGCATTCTATCGATACCCGTACACCCTGATTGCCTACGACTAAGCAGTGTGTTGAGCTATCTATCTTCCCCAGGCGGCTCTTCCACAGGCGGCAAAGTGCGGATGAATTATTCTCTATCTAAAGTTAATCAACCTCTACCCGGCGATCCCCATTTTTCAGTATGCTCCTATGGCTTGGTGATACACACCTATTCTTCAACAGATAAAGAGAGACATGCTAGATCTGACCGGAAAGAAAGCCCTTGTAACAGGTATTGCAAACAACAAATCCATTGCCTGGGGCATTGCTCAACAGCTCCATGCAGCCGGCGCAGAAATCGGCGTCACCTACCTCCCCGATGACAGAGGCCGTGCCGAGGGCAAGGTAAAAAAACTCACCGAGCCGCTCAATCCCACCCTATTCCTTCCGTGCAACGTCCAAGACGATGACCAGGTCAACACGCTCTTCGACACCGTCAAAGAAAAGTGGGGCAGCTTCGACATTCTCATCCACTGCTTAGCCTTTGCGAACCGAGACGATCTTACGGGTGCTTTTAGCGATACGTCCCGCGCTGGATTTGACTTGGCGCTTAGCGTTAGCGCCTACTCCCTCACCCGCCTGGCACAAGGCGCAAAAGATCTGATGCCAGAAGGCGGCAGCATCGTCACGCTCACCTACTTAGGCGGCGTCCGCGTCGTGCCAAACTACAACGTCATGGGTGTGGCCAAAGCAGCGCTAGAGATGAGCGTCCGTTACTTGGCCGCTGACCTTGGCCCTCAAAACATTCGTGTCAACGGCATCTCCGCTGGTCCTATCCGTACCCTTGCATCCTCAGCCATCGGCGGCATCCTCGACATGATTCACCATGTAGAAGAAGTCGCCCCCTTGCGTCGCACAGTTACTCAGACAGAAGTAGGCAACACGGCTACGTTCCTCAGTAGCGATTTGGCTAGCGGTATTACCGGACAGGTTGTGTACGTCGATTCTGGCTACGCGACGATGGGAATGTGATTTGGCCTATGGCGCGGGGAAAGCAGACCGGCTGTTGATAAAAATATTACTGGCTCTAGGAGACCCCACATAGCGCCAGTGCCAGGGCTCAAAGCTGACACCCTGCTGATTGTTGTAGGGAAAAGACTGCTCGAAGCCGTAGCTACGTGCGTTGGCGACTAGCCAGGCGTAAGCTGGGGTATTTTCAAAAGAATATTTGATATCTGCATCGGGGATGTTGACGTCGCCAATATCGATGGCGTAGCCGGTATGGTGCTCGCTGTGACCGGGAGGCGCACTCAGTTCTGCGGCGGCAAGTTCACTACCCAGCTTTTCAGTTTGCTTGGCAAATAGCTCCGCTTGACGCGCAAAGGTACGAAAGCCTGAGATTGGCATCAGGAGGACACCTTCAGCGGCGGCGGCTGCTTTCATCTGAGCAAAAGCATCGGTGGCTTCGTAGTCTAGGCTTTCTTCTCGCTCGTAAGATTCACGGATAAATAGCCCAACTGACTCCAATCTGGCAGGGTCCGCTTCCTCATAGGGAAAGTGATTGTATTTAACGCTAAATGAATCGGTCGTAACCGCTAGGTCATCGTAGGGCTCGGCGTAAGCATCAATGTCACTAGGAGTAGGAACACGGGCTGCCGATGAAGTTGGCGAATCTGAAGGGGACGCAGAAACGGCGTCTTTGGGAGGAGTTGTACTGGGAGAGGCAGCAGACGAGGGGGCGTCGGTCGTGTTCACGGAACGGTCAGAACCAATTGGAGTGACAGAGATACCTGAAGCAGCTCCGACGTTGGACGAGGAGCTTGCAACGTCTGGAGCAGGAAGCAGCGCATTAACAAAAAGGCCCACAAAAACTATCGTGACTGCCGTCGCAATAGAGATCAATACGTACTGATATGGCCTTGGAAGTCGGTGAAATAGCTTCATGGACAAAAGGGTAAAGCCAACAGGCCTACAAAAGATGAGACGCACGGACGATTTAGCAGTTGAAAGCAACTGAAATAATATGGCTGCTGGAGTGATTAGTCTCTTCTGACTAGCTGACTAGCAATCCAGCCTTGAGCGCCGGAATCAGGGAAGGAGACTTGGTACCAGGTGTAGCCGCCAGAATCGGTGTCGCTATCGAGAATGACGATGCGATCGCCTGGGTAGGCAACATGCTGAGTGTCATAGTTCGTTCCTGGCCCTGAGCGAATGTTTTTACTGCCAGACTCCTGACTCACAATCGTAGCGTTGGTTCTATCTACTGGCGTTGTGGGTTTGGGCGTAGGCGTAGGTGTGGGAACCGGACGAGTCGGCGCTGCATCGCCATCGATTTGAATCAGCTGCCCAGCGATCCATCCTCTAGAGCCCGACGGCGTAACCACACGATACCAGGGGTAGCCTTCCGAATCGGTCGAGCGATCAATTACCTGAATACGGTTTCCGGTCTGCACAGAGGCAACTACGCCGAAGCCAGTCCCTGCACCAGAGCGAATATTTTTACCGCCGCTTTGGCCAACAACCGTACCGTTTGCCCCAGGAGCAGCTGTCGGTGTAGGGGTTACAGGCGCAGTAGTCGGTTGCACTACAGGTGTCGTCTGCGTGGCCGTATCTTCTGTGTCCTCATCGGTATCCGACTGGTCAGTATCTGTCGGTGTACTGTCGGAATTACCAACGTCCGAATCAGGCCCTTCTTCTGTAGGCGTAATTTCTGTCGCGACCTCACCGGCTGTATCGCTGCCACTATCCTCACTACCCCGCACAGTCGACAACCCTCCGGTCATGACCAAAGCAGCAATCAATACACTAAGACCCACCATTCCGCCGACAATCACAGCGCCTTTCCACTGGGAAGAAGACTGTGCAGCAGCTGTTGCTGGCTGTGGGTATGAACCAGCTCCAGGCTGATTCACGGTTGGCGACCCAGCAATAGGAGCCACCATAGCCGTATTGATTTCAGAGTAAGTGCTGCTGGCAGATGGGGTTGCGATCGCACCGCCGCCCACCATTGGCCTAGATGAAATCACGGTTTGAGAAGAGTTAGGCTGCGGAGAAGTAGGAGCCATCGTTGGCGGCAAAGCCTGATTGCTGCTTTGAGCCACACTTGTAGCTACCTCAGTGCTCATTTGTCCCATCGTCAGGGTGTTGAGTACAGACTGCATGTCTTGCACAGTGGAGAAGCGACTTTGGGGGCTCATGTGCGTCGCGCAGTCGAGGAAGTTGGCGAAGCCTGTGCTAAGGCCCGGCGCGTGCTCTCGCCAGCTAAGAGAGCCGGTTTGCGGATTGGTATTTAGCTCCTGGGGAATTTTGCCGGTAAGCAAGAAGATAGCCGTCATGCCTAAGCTGTAAATGTCGCTGGCGTAGATGGGCCGCCCAGAAAGTTGCTCGCTAGGCATGTAGCCAGGGGTACCAACCACAATGGAATGGGTGCTTTGCTCACCCGTATTCATAATGGTTTTCATCGTTTCTTTGACTGCACCAAAGTCAATGAGGACGGGCATACCGTCGTAAGCTCGCAAAATAATGTTGTCTGGCTTAATATCTCGGTGCACAATCTTTTTGCTGTGAATAAAGGCAATCACCGGCAATAGGTGAGTGATAATCGCCTGTACAGTCGCCTCGCTCAGCGGGCCTTCTTTATGCACTTTTTGCGTCAGCGTCAGGCCTTCCACCCATTCTTCTACCAGGTAGAACTGATCATCTTCGGGAAAGTAAGCAAACAGGCGCGGAATTTGATCGTGCGCTTCACCCAATGTTTCGAGAGTGGCCGCTTCACGCTGAAAGCGATCTTGCACCATTTGGTGCAGCTCGGGCTTATCGTGAATCGGCTTCAGCTGCTTGAGTACACACCGCTTATTCGACGGCATATGAGTGTCTTCGACTAAGAATGTTTTGCCAAAGCCCCCATCGCCCAAAATATTTAGCACCTTATACCGGTTGCTAAGCAAAACGAGGGGCGGTGTGCCCAGCTGATCGTTTAAAGACGGATTGGAAGGCGGCTGCGTAGTGTTGTCTGAGGACATCAGAATTATTTCCTCATCGATAAGAGTTTAGATAAAAGAGACTGAACCAATAAAATTTAATCCCACTTGTAGTAGGCCCACCCGTACTTTGGAAATAAACACATCGGCAGCATCATTTTCCAAACAGAAGCGCTGAACGTCAGAAGATTGTACTGAACTTTTTCTTTATGCCAGACAAACTATTGATGAGCTTTATTTTGTCTACATCTTTAGACAGACGAGAGAAAGTAGCTTGCAATAAGCTGAAATAGACCTAGCACAGCATTTGCCATTACAACTCTCGTGCTATTACAGTCTCGACAGTCCTCAAGCAATTCCGCCCACTAAAAGCACAGACGATGCCCCGTTCTTCTTCGCCGACCGTACTGACTGGTCCATACATTGAGCTTAATAATCAAGGCCAGCTACTTCGGTTTGACCTAACACAGGACGTTCACCGGCTGGGCAGAGACCGGGGGTGGGCGGATTTATTGATTCCCGAAGATGGCTGGAGTGTGATTTCTGGGCGGCATGTAGTGTTGCAACGAGAGGGCGCGCAGTACCGAATTCTCGATGGCGATGGGCGAGCTAAGCCGAGTACCAACGGACTCTTTATCAAGCATACGCGGGTGCAAACCCAGCCGGGGCTACTGCTTGACCAAAACGCACAGCTGCAAATCGGGCAAAATCCGCAGAATATGATTTTGCTGAACTATGTGCTGAAGCCTAGCGTGCCGATGACGGCAAATGCTAGCCAGCTTAGGCTCAACTTGCGTTCGGTGTCTTCTGAAGTCGCTCTGGGGCGAGACTTGAGCGGAGTGCCGGGTGCGATCGCCATGCCACTAGATGCACCTTCGGTCTCTCGCCACCATTCATCTGTCACAAAGGAAAATGGGGGATATGTGTTGCGCGATCGCTCCACCAACGGCACCTATCTCAACCGCAAACGCATCACAACTGCCCGCCCTCTGCAAGATGGCGACATCATCCAAATCGGGCCCTTTACCCTAGTCTTTCGCAACGAACTCCTAGAGATTTTCGACAAGGGCGACAAAATCCGCATCGACGCGCTCAACCTAGTGCGTAAGGTGAAGTACGCTAACACCGAAAAAGTAATTCTCAACGATGTGTCGCTCGCAATTGAGCCAGGGCAGCTCGTCGCGATTGTGGGCGGCAGCGGCGCGGGCAAATCAACGCTGATGAAAACGCTGCTGGGCATCGCACCCACCACGTCGGGAACGGTACTCATTAATGGAGACGATCTGCGCCAGAACTTTGATTTGTATCGCTCTGAGATTGGCTACGTACCGCAGGACGATATCGTCCATACAAATTTGACAGTAGAGGAAGTGCTCTCCTACGCCTGCGAACTGCGATTACCACCAGATACAGATATTCCTGAAGCCGTGCGGCGAACGCTAGAACAGGTAAAGCTGAGCCACGTGCAGCACACGGTGGTCGCTCAGCTCAGTGGCGGTCAGCGCAAGCGGGTGAGCATTGCGGTAGAGCTGCTGGCAAATCCGAAGCTGTTCTTCCTCGATGAGCCAACCTCTGGACTAGACCCTGGGCTCGATAAAAAGATGATGCAGCTGCTGCGGGAGCTGGCAAATGAAGGGCGCACGATTGTGCTAGTAACGCATGCGACTTCTAACCTGGAAGTGTGCGACCGCGTAGCCTTCATGGGTAGCGGCGGGCAGCTCTGTTACTTCGGGCCACCGAACAACGCCATGACCTTTTTTGAGGCACCCGCCCCAGACTTCAAGTACTTAGCAGATATCTACATCAAGCTCGACGAAGGGTTGGATGATGCGCAGCGATCGCAAAATGTCTCCCAGTGGAGCCAAAAGTTTTTGACCTCGCCCGATCATCAACAATATGTGCAGACCGTATTGAGTGCCTCTCAGGTGAATGCGCCTGGAGAAAAGCCGAAGCGGCAAAAGACCTCTTCGATTCGGCAATGGATTATTTTGGCGCGGCGGTATTTGACGCTGGTGGGACGCGATCGCTTCAGCCTCCTTCTCCTCTTCCTCACCGGCCCTGTCGGCGTCATCCTCATCCGCCTCGCCCTCCCCGATCAGTCACCCCTAGCCGAACCACCCACTGTTGCAGCCGATCTCGATGCTTCGCAGGCACCGCTCGCTCTACGCGTATTGTTCGTCTTCACCTGCGCCACCATTTGGGTAGGTCTCTCCGGTACAGCCCAAGCCATCGTCCGCGAAGCCAACATTTATTTGCGTGAGCGATTGGTAAATCTTAGGCTTATCCCCTATCTAGCTTCCAAGTTCTCCATTCACGCTGGGCTTGCTGTCATCCAGGCCATTCTGTTGATGATCATGATTGTGCTGGCATTTGAAGGCCCACAGCCAGAGCTTATTCCCTGGTGGGCTGGGCTATTTGTCACCACATTTTTAACATTGTTGGCTAGCACCAGCTTAGGTCTAATGATCTCTTCTTTCGTGAAGAACCCAACCCAGGCCAACAGTGCGCTGCCCCTAATTTTAATTCCTCAGATCATCTTCTCCGGCATTCTGTTCGACATTGAAGGGCCAGCCCGTTTTATCTCCTGGATTATGAACAGTCGCTGGTCTATCGGAGCCTACGCCGCCGTGCTAGATGTAAACGCAATGGTGCCAGAAGCCTTACCAGGCGTAACGCTTCCATTTGAAGGGTCTACCACCTACGATGCTACCTGGGAAAACCTAATGCTGAATTGGGCGATACTATGTGTACATAGCCTAGTTTGCTTGAGCGTAAGCCTATGGCAGCAAAAGCGAAAGGACATTTTGTAGGAAGTTTCAGGTATCGTCTCTGGAAGTCAGGCTATTAACGAAACACAAGTTAGCATCCTAGCTGAACGATTCAAGGTTTCAGCCAGCTTGTTTCGATGATAGTCAATACTATGATTGCAACAAGTGTCGAGCTAGATCTCATTGCAGTTGATGAAATCTAGCGATCGCACCCAGGCTGCATCTTCATCAAACCCTTCCACCAAGGGCTCCTGCGGCTCACTCGAAAACGCACCCATCCCATGCGAGACGATGTAGCCAGGGAAATAGGCAGGCGGTTCGGAGTCAGCCAAGTATTCACAGATGGCCTGAGCGCGAGTATTGTCTGGGCTCATTTCGTTAATACTGTCGTTCAGCTGGCTAGCTTTCTCTTCTGGCAGACTACCAAAAGCTTCTGCATATAGTGCCTGCAAAGCACCGTGAGCTGTTTTATCTGCAACTCTCTGTGTGTCGAACAAGGCGAAAGCACTCGACACCATCACCAAGTCTGCGGCATCATCAAATCTCTCTTCTTCTACACAAGCTACTGCGCCTGACACAATATCGGCAGCTGAGCTGTTGTTACTCACACTATTAGCAGGCTCACAGCCGAGTGGATTAGTAGCTTCCAAGTTCCCCGCACTCTCATAGCTCGTAATGTCTCCTTCTTTTGTTGTCGTCTGAGGAGAGTTATTGGCAGGTAATGAATTATCGGAGCTGCTAGCCGAAGCACTAGGATTAGCGCAAACTGCTAATACAAAAACAGAAGATAAGACAGTGAGTAGAGTAGTAAGCTTTTTCATAGAGCAGCCTTCTATGGTTTTTTCAACAGAACTAATCAAGTGATTCTTGATGTATCTACCATTGAAAGAAAACCTATTCCAGGTCTTTGGGTAGATTTGATGATTTGGATCTAGACAATTCCACGAACGACAAAACTCAAGCTAAACCAATCAATCTGTAAAAGAACCATCCAAAGCGCTTACAGCTAGTACCTTTTTGTTCGGATTCAGTAGAGGTTGTAGCGCGATCGCCTGTGCCATTTTCATTTGCCCATACGTAAACACGCAAGGCGTTCCTTCTGGCAACAGAGGTTGAATTTCCTGCCACACATAGGGGCTACCGTAGATCACAACTGCCTGTACGTTGCTGCCGAGTGCTTTGATGATTCGATTAGCGATCGCACTCAAGCCT
>JBHJIY010000149.1:0-3170 GCA_050042985.1 Phormidesmis sp.
TGTTAGATGTCAAGTGTGCTAGACGACAAACGACAGAAGGTTGTCGTGTTAACTGACATTTAGCAAAGACTAATCAGCCTCAAGTTGAGACTGTTAGGCAAAGACGACAGTAAGCGATCTAAATGACAGGGTGTGCTGTAAATGACAACAAGCGATCTAAATGACAGTCAGTGCTGGCTTATTTTTGGTTACGAGCAGCGGCTTGCTGCTGCCGATAACTATCGGCCTTGATCTCAAAAATGACAGCATAGTGCACTAGGCGATCAACAGCAGCGACGGTGGTCATTGAATCGGGAAAGATGCTATCCCATTTGCTAAAAGGCTGATTAGCGGTGATCATCAGGCTTTTGCGTTCATAGCGATGGGCAATCAACTCAAAGAGCACCGACGTTTCAGCCTCAGACTTTTGGACGTAGCCCAAGTCGTCGAGAATGAGCAAGTCAAAGCGATCAAGTTTTTTCAGCCTAGCCTGTAGCAGAAGCTGTTGTTTATCGTGCTGCAACTGCTGCACGAGTGCGAGTGCATTGAAGAATTTAACGCGCCTTCCCTTCTCCACCATGGCCTGAGCCAACCCAATACTCAAATGAGTTTTGCCCGTTCCCGATGGGCCGAATATGAGACAGTTAGTGGCACTATCGAGCCAGCCATCGTCATCAGCCAACTGCATGAGTGGGGCGGGATTGAAGGCAGGGCAGTGGTCAAAATCAAAGCTGGTCAAACTTTTTACGGCGGGAAACTGTGCCTCTTTTTTTGCCCGCTTTAGCCGTAATTGGTCTCTTCGCTGAGCCTCCTGCTGACACAAACTGAGTAAAAACTGCGCATAAGACCATTGCTGCTGTAAAGCGCGGCTCTCTGTAGCTTCCCAATGGGTAAGCATGTTGGTGAGCTTGAGCTGCTTGAGCAGGCTGCTCAGCTGTTGATAGGGGCTGTTTGCCTGCGCTGCTGCCTTGTGTGTTGTTGTTTTCTGCGCTGCTGTCGTCTGCGCTGCTGAGGAGTTGGTCATAACTATCGAGAGAATGTTGTTGCGTTTCTATCAGCGGCAAAGCAGCCACTGCATCGGGTATGAACTGTTGCTGTAGATGGCTCAACGTTAGTTGATGCTTTGCTAGGGCCTCAGCTAGATAATCTGCGACGGCTTGTTCTTGGTCATAGGTGGCGGCAATGTAGAGCGCTTCGACCATCAGTACGGCGGCTTTGTCACGCTCGAACTGAGCACTCATTTGTGTCCAAAGCTGACGAAACTCAACCGTTGGCAGTAAGTCCGCTTGCCATTGGCAGAAGAGAAAGGCTCTGGGCTTTTTTCTCAGTCCCCCGATAACGTGACGATAGTTGATGCAGCGTCCGCGCCGTCGTCCTTTTCCACTGACGCGTACTCGGGTGAGTTCAAATACTTGCTGTCGCGCAAAGTAACCCACTAGACGGTCGTGGTAGAGATGCACTTCAACCTGCTGGCCAATTAACCGTGACGGCACGCTGTAGAGGATACAGCGCACGTCGATGGTGCTGTGACAACTGACCTTAAAACTGAGAATTTCATAGTCAGCGACTCGGCGTTTGGGCAAGGGCTGGAGCACGGCTTTTTCACTCTCAAACTTGGCCACACATTGCCGATTTAGACCCGCTATTGCCTGCTCTATCACCGCTTGATAATCAGCAATACTTTCAAAGTCACGGCTGCCCCTGAGGTAGATGGCTTGTTTAATGCGGTTCTTCAGGTGGCCGTGGGGGCTTTCCACAGACCCATTTTCGTTTGCTTTCCCTTTGTTATTGCGCGTCGGCACCATCCGGTAGTGCTCGCACAGGTCATGGTAGAACTGCGTCAGCTCACGGGTGTTGTGGCCGCCTGAATTTCGATAGGCCGCACTCAGGCTATCGCTGCGATGTTCTCGGGGCGCACCACCGCTAGCTGCCAGGGCATTCTGTAGACCTTCGGAGAGGGCAACGAAGCTTTCCCCACCTTGAATTATTTGGGCGTATTGCCATCCGCTGTAGGCCAGACGGTAGTGATAGCTCAAGTGCTTGAAGGGTTTTCCATTGATGGTGATCTCCATCCCCTTCAATGTTGTGAAGTCGGATAGCCCCATCACTCCTGGCTCATGACGAAGCATAAACATCACCTCTGGCTCTGGGCCATGCAAGGCTTTCCACTCGCGTACTCGCCGTTGCAGGGTGCGCAGTACTTTGGGGTACTGATCTGGATACTGCTCTTCCAGGTATTCAAATAAAGTCGTTGGCTTCAGGCGCGGTTCGCGCCGTAGCATTGGCTCCAGTTCTTCGCTCCAAACACCTGCCAGGGGATCTCGACTCGGGTTTGGGGAGATCACGGATGCTCGGCTGCTGCGGTGATCTCCCCCATCGATCCGTTGACCCGTGCGTTCTGATATTTCGGCAATCTGCGACGATTTCTGCTGGGTTAAACCCAGTTTACGTGCATTCATATACGCTCTCTTTTGATATAAGTGAATGGCTTCGGGCATCGGATATAGCTCTCTTTTGGATGAGACCTATCGGTGCCCTTTTTTTCGGTTGGTGGCTATATCGACTGAGTTAGGCTTCTGTCGTAGACGGTCTCATTCCGTCTTGGTCAATCACGACAATGCGCTTTTTCAACCCGCCAATGTCAGTGTCGCGTAATATTGGGTCGTGTGATTCGAGACATTGAACGAAAGCTACCGCAGCCAGATGCAGAAATGGAAGTGTTGTTGAGCCGAGCAAAGCAGATTGAACAACAGAAGAAAAGTGATTCTAACAAGGTCTACAGTATGCACGCACCCGAAGTCGAATGTATTGCCAAAGGCAAAGTTCACAAGCGCTATGAATTCGGGTGCAAAGTAGTGCTGGTGACCACCAGTGCCAGCAACTGGATTGTGGGTGCTGATGCCGTTCACGGCAATCCTTACGACGGCGCTACGCTCAGCGATGTAATTGAACAGACGAGCCGACTGACCGACGTCGCACCCAAGCAAGCAGCGGTAGACAAAGGCTTTCGAGGCACAAAGCATCACCCGAATGGGCTACAGGTGCTCGTGGCAGGCACACGAAAGTTCAAGGGGGTGCTCAAACGTCTGGTGAAGCGACGCAGTGCCATTGAGCCGGTCATTGGCCACCTGAAGCATGACCATGCGCTAGGACGAAACTTCCTCAAAGGCAAGCCGGGCGACCGCATCAAT
>JBHJIY010000150.1:0-13117 GCA_050042985.1 Phormidesmis sp.
CAACACACCTGCTCTGGCCACAGTGCTCTCCACCCATGTAGATGACAAAGGCCTCGTCGACTACGAAAAACTACAGATCGACCGCCGTCCTCTAGATGCCTACAACGCCTCTATCCAGCTCGCTAGCCAAGCCACTTACGACAGCTGGAGCGAACCAGACCAAATCGCCTTCCTCATCAACGCCTACAACTCCCTCACCCTCAGCTCTATCATCGACGAGTCCCCTATCAAAGACAGCATCAAAGATATTGTTGGTGTTTGGCGCTTCAAGCGTCATGGCCTGCTACAAGGAGAGCAAACCCTCAACAACATCGAGCACGACATTCTCCGCGCCGACTTTGACGAGCCCAGAATCCATGCGGCTCTCGTGTGCGCTGCCATTAGCTGCCCTTACCTGCGCCAGGAACCCTTCACAGGCGAAAACCTAGACGCTCAGCTAGACGATCAAGTTCGTATTTTTATTAGTCGTAAAGAAGCTTTCGAAATTGACCGAGAAAATGGCGTTGTCAAACTCTCTGCCATTTTTGATTGGTTTGCCGATGATTGGGTGCCGCGCTACGCGCCGAGCGAAGGCTTTGCCGGTAAAGACAATGCGCGCGACGTTCTTAATTTCATTAGTACCTACCTCAGCGAAGAAGACAGCAACTACCTAAAAGCAGGCAACTACACCGTCAAATACAGCGATTACGACTGGTCTCTCAACCGCCAATAGGGTAGGTTGGGCCCCATGAATCATTTCTCTCCAGATGGACTCTATTTGCTGTTTTACGGGCTGGTAGACAGTTTTATTCTGGCAACGCCTATTGTCTACTTCGGCGTTTTGTTCATCATTTCGCTGTACGGGTTCCACAAGGTGCTGATGATTTGGCGCTTTTATAAATATAGAGACAACTATAGGGGCCACTACAGTGAGACTGAGTTCGGCGCTGCTCAGTCTTTTGCAACCGCAGACCTGCCGTATGTGACGGTGCAGCTGCCAATTTTTAATGAGCTGTATGTGGTGGAAAGATTGTTGGATGCGATCGCCCGCCTAAAATACCCGCTCGAAAAGCTCGAAATCCAAGTCCTCGATGACTCCATCGATGAAACGCAGCTGCTGTGTCAGCAAAAGATAACCTCTCTTCAGCAAAAAGGCTACAACATCACCTACATCCAGCGCCCTACCCGAGATGGTTTCAAGGCCGGTGCGTTAGATTACGGCTTACGTCAGGCGTCAGGCGAGCTAGTGATGATTTTTGATGCTGACTTTGTACCCATGCCCGGCACACTGTTGCAAATGGTCGACTACTTTGTCGATCCTGCTGTTGGCATGGTACAGGCCCGATGGTCCCACCTCAACCGCCAGTACTCTCTGCTCACCGAAATTCAGGCGCTCATGCTCGACGGTCACTTTGTGATAGAGCAAACGTCTCGCAGTCGGTCGGGCTGTTTTTTTAACTTCAATGGGACGGCGGGCGTGTGGCGTACGAGTGCGATCGCCGATGCCGGCGGTTGGCAGCACACCACCGTTACCGAAGACCTCGATCTCTCCTACCGAGTGCAGCTAAAAGGCTGGCGCTGCCTATACCTGCCGCACATCGTCGTCCCTGCCGAGCTACCTATGGAGATGAACGCCTTCAAGTCGCAGCAGTTTCGCTGGGCAAAGGGCGCTAGCCAAGTCGCCCGCAAGCTGCTGGGTCGAGTATTCCGTGCCAAAGTCCCTTTTTATGTAAAATGCGAAGCCTTCTTTCACCTCACCAACAACTTCAACTATCTGTTGATGATGGTGTTATTGTTACTCTCCTTTCCCTATCAGCTCTACATTGCCTATTACGAATGGGAGTACGAATGGCAGTATGGTCTACTGTTGTACTTTCCTATCCTTGGTATCACCACGCTCAACCTATTTGGTTTTTACTGGGTCTCACAGCGGGAGCAGCGCTCCATCGCCAATCCGCTACAGCCAGGAATCGTATCGCCTTGGCAGCTGGTGTATCACATCTTTTTTGTGCTTAGCATCGGCATTGGCATGAGTTTGAATCAATCCTTGGCTGTGTGTGATGGCTTTTTGGGGACAGGGGCTGACTTTGTTCGTACGCCCAAGCATGGTGTTGTGCGAAAGTCAGAGAAATGGACAAATAAAAAATACCGAGGCGCGAAGACCTGGGTGCTATGCCTAGAGCTAATGATGTTGGTGTATTTGGCTGCGACTATTGCTTTTGCTATCGCTCACGGGCATTACTCTTCCCTACCCTTTTTGACGATGTTTTTTGTCGGTTATTCCTACGTGCTGGCATTGGGGTTGTTTCAGCGACGATAAACTGGGCCTCTTCCTGTGCCACCAATGCCTCCGCCAACAATCTCGTAAATGCTTCTGCACCCTGCGGATTCAAATGATCCCAATCCTTTCGACTCACCGGTTCAAACAATTCAGGAAACAGATTCGGATCATTAAACGTAAGCAAATGTTCAATCTTGCCCTGATAGAAAGCGCGATGAATGGTCTCTTGATAAACGGTCGTCGGTGCAACGACAAAGACAGGCTGTGCGTCAGTTGCTTCTACCGTAGTAACAATCTTATTTAGATAGCTCAGCGTGTGCTGTGTAAGTGCGTCTTGATAGTCTTCTTGGCGTTTTCTTTCGGCGAGCTGTTCTACTTCTTGTTGATAAGCAGCCACATTCTCTAAAAAATACTGTTCTTTCGGCATCTTAAAATCAATGGGCCGATAGCCTGCGCGGGACAGAAACTGTGCGGCGATCGCACGATCTTCTGCCGAAATATGTAGGTTGGGTTGGTACTGTGCGATCGCACTCCCCAAATTCATCTGATGATAAACGAATGGAATCAAATGGCCCAGCGTATACTCAATCTTTTTCAATAGCGGCGTATAGGGATGGGAGAGGACAAATGCAATCGCAAACTTTGTATTCTCCCAGCTATGCCAATAAATCGCCCGAGCGCTACGAACCTCATCTATGGGCGCACTCCCACGATCAATCGCATCCTCAATAAAAACCCATTTAAGCCGCGCAGGCGGATCTTTCAGCACATCTCGCATCAGCACGTAGTTTTGCAACGGCTTCAATCCAGAAATGCCAAAATTGAAGCTGCGAACGTTAATGCCTGCCTTTGCGGCAACAGCATCAAACGTGAGCGGATCAACTTGATGGTAAATGCGGCTAGAGCCAAAAAACAGCGCAGTGTACTCATCTTTGTGCGCTTGATAGTAAGCGTATTTAGGACTGATAATAGGCAAGTTTGCCGGAATAATGGGGCTATCGAGTCCTTTATGCAGCAGCCCAACTATCATCACAAAGCTAATGACCGAGATGACCACAGCTCTCAACTGTTGAGAGCTTTGTCGTAATGGCTTCTTATCTGTTTCAAGTTCCATCACAGCTGCATCTCAAACAAGTACCGTTTCAATCTCAGCACTAGGTGCCAACAGCTTATGAACAGGACATTTGTTGGAAATAGCCAGCAGCCTTTCGGTTTGTTCTTCGCTCAGTTCACCCGTTAGCTGAAGCCGAACAACTACCCTATACTGCCGATCGATCTGCTGAGTTTCAACATCAGCATCCACAGCCTTTAGCGGCCACCCCTTGCGGTCAGCATACATCTTCAGCGTAATCGCCTTACAGGCCCCTAAGCCAGCAAACACTAGTTCTGTGGGTGTCGGGCCAGCGTCAGTGCCACCTAGCTCAGCCGGTTCGTCTACCGTTAGCGCAAAGTCTCGTATAGCCGCGCGATGACGCAATCGATTGGGTGTCGAAGAGAGTGTAATGTTTGCCATAGTTAGCAAACCTCTATAAAAGAATTCTCTCCTATGCTACGCGCCATTGAGGTGAGTGTGCTGAGAAAGCGGTAGTTTTATCCTGAGCGCCTGCTGATTTCTTTTTAGCGTCGCTGACGAGAGAAGCACCTCTTCACGCCCTGCCATCAGATATTCTCACTCGGCTACAGTTCAGCTCCCTACCCAGCTAGATCTGGAAACACTTTTTGCACAGCGGGATGTACGAGCTTGCCATCGTGCACATTGAGCGCGCTGGCAAGGCCTCTCCGTAGGAGACTCGCAATCCCTTTCCCAATTGCACTTTCCTGCTTCAACGCCTTCATGCCATGCTCAGCCAGCTGCAACACATAGGGCAGCGTACTATTATTCAACGCCTGAGTTGCGGTCCAGGGCACGGCCCCCGGCATATTCGGCACCCCGTAGTGAACCACCCCTAGCTCCGTGTACACTGGCTCACTGTGAGAAGTCACCTTCAGCGTTTCAATGCAGCCGCCCTGATCCACGGCCACATCTACAATCACAGATCCGTCTCGCATGGATTCGACCATTGTCTTCGTCACCAAGGTTGGTGCCTTGCGATTCGGCACCAGTACCGAACCAATTACCAAGTCCGCATCTGTCACTGCCGCTGCGATATTAGGCGTGTTGCTATACAGCAAACTCACCCGCGAGCCAAAGATCGTCTCCAAATACGTCAGCCTTTCTACACTGATATCGATTATGGTGACTTGCGCACCCAGGCCTACGGCCATCTTCGCGGCTTCTGTTCCCACCACCCCGCCGCCAACAATCGCAACTTTGCCTGCCGCGACGCCCGGCATTCCACCCAGCAGCACCCCGCGTCCGCCCTGCTGCTTTTCCAAAAAACGCGCCCCAAACTGCACCGATAGCCGACCCGCGATTACGCTCATTGGCATGAGTAGCGGTAATAGGCCATTTTGCTCCACGCTCTCGTAGGCGATCGCACTCACCCCACTCGCCATCAGCTTTTCAGTTAGCGTTCTGCCTGCTGCCAAATGCAAGTAGGTAAACAGCAGCTGCCCCGCCTTCATATACACATACTCTGCGGGCAAAGGCTCTTTTACCTTGACCACCATCTCCTGCTGCCAAGCGGTTGCTGCATCAGGTGCGATCGCAGCTCCCGCCTGTATATATTCCTCATCACTAAACCCCGCCCCCGTTCCTGCCTGGGTCTCAACAGTGACCTGGTGATTGCGATCGCACAGCTCTTTCACACTTGCCGGACTCAGCCCCACCCGAAACTCTTGATCTTTAACTTCTTTAGGGACACCAATTTTCATATGCAGCACAGGAGAAAAATACGTTCAGGATCTTTTGCGATTGCGGGCATAGCATCACTCTAAGTAAATCCCCCAACCCATAAGGGATAACAGAATACAAAAAGAGAATAAACCTGCCAATGCAATCTATAGATAATCGATTTCAATCAAAACACCCTCTCGCCCAGCAAGAACTGCTAAAGCGAAAGGGTGTTTTGGTCCGTATGGCTGATGAGCCCTAAAGGCCGATGAGCGCTAAAGACCGATACTTACTGAGCGCCTGCAACCAAGGTAGTGAGCAAAGGCAAATTCGCAGTGAGGAAGAACGCAAAAATTGCGCCACCAATACCGCCGATCAAGAAGCTACCCGCAAATTCACTCCAGCCTTCATCGGTGCTAAGACCTTCGGGAGGGGTGAAAGGTAGCGTATTACGAGAGACTTCGGAGTTTACATTCGCACCGCTATACAGCGACAGGCAAATGGTCAAAATCAAGACCAACCCTACCGCACCGATGAGGCCTGCAACCGCAGGTACATCAGAATCTCTGAGGGGGCCGAGCAAAGCAAACGGTCCATACAGCAAGTAGCCATGGGCCATGCCGACTTCCAATCCACGACGCTGGGCAGAAAGGCCCTGGCGATAGGCTGGCAAATTACTGATAAAAGCTTGGGACAACCCAGAAGAGTTTAAAGGGGTTTCCAAGTTACCAATCTGAGGGTTGCCCGCATAGGGCTTAATAAATTTCGATGATGCTGGCATATCTAGTTACAAGTTCTCCAAACTTACTCAACACAACTGCGCAATTCGATCAGGCTTTACAAACCACCAATGGGCCTCAAGGTCTGATCTACAAAAAACTACGGCTACGCTTAAGGGTGTAGCAGCAGGTCAGGAAAGAACCGATTGAACTCAATCAAAATACCGGCTGTGATTACCATCCACACGGTGGCAATGACAGGGGCGGTTGAGAGATACTTCAACAGATTACTGCTCATGGATACTCCTCCTTGGAGTTTGAGTCATCAGGGGTCGACCAGTGGGGTCGGTAGCAAGCCGGAGATACGTAAGTTAGCCCGGCAAACGAAAAATGCTTTGCTCGCAATAGTTCTATTCAATCGGACAATCCCGTATAAAGGCTCGTCCATAGGATCTATTTCGAGCCTCTGCTTTAAAGAGCTATTTTAAGCAAAGCGTTCAAGCTTGGTGCGTTTTAGGCCTAGCGAGGAGAGACTGTAATCTCTTCTTTCTTGGCAAACATCTCGCCTGAAGTCATTTCTTTCAGTGCGAGCAAAGGCCAAGCTGCCGCGCCCAAGGAGCACTTAATAGCCAAAGGCACATCGATGACAATCTCTTTCTCTTCGGGAGACTTATCACTGCGTACCGCAATGATGTAAGAGCGGCCAGCCCAGCCAATCCATCCTGTAATCAGCAAGAACAGCGCGCTAGGAATCAAAAATTCTCCAGCGTGAGCCAAGTCACCATCCACAATTAGGTGGGGGAGTCCTTCGGGGCCACACAGAAGGCTGGTGTTAGCATAGAACTCAAATCGAGCTTTTGCAGACTCAGTAGTCGCCGCATCGGCACGCTTTTGGAAGGCGGCTGACTCGTTGCAGGGAGTTAAACCTGCCACATTGTCACCTGCGATTCCTGCGGTAGCCGGAGAGGCAAACCCAAAGGAAAGACAGAGAACTAAAGCCAGAGCAAACAACCGTCGCATATAGGTTTCCTCTCTCATTATTATTAAACGTGAGCTATCCATAAGCACAGCCCAGCTTGAGTGCAATCATACTCCTCGCCTGCGAGCCCCGTAAAGAAAGCGCCGTGAGGCTTTACATCCCGACACAATTGCCGTCACACTCTGTTAGACATGGCGGGAGAGCGGTCCGTAAAAACAATTAATTCTCTCGAAAAAACAAAATAACACCCTGTTGTTTTACCCCGATTTTTACGTTGGTTTTTTCACTTTATTGCCGCTGTTTAGTCAGCGATTTTGACTACAATAATGACTGCTGACACAGCGAAAAGAGTGAACAAAAGAGCGACGATTCTAGCGATAGAGACCAGCTGCGACGAGACGGCAGTAGCGATTGTGCGTGGGCGAGATGTGCTCAGCAGTGTGGTCGCCTCCCAAATCGAGATTCACCGGGAGTACGGTGGGGTGGTGCCAGAGGTGGCTTCTCGGGAGCATGTTGGCGCGGTAGGTGAGGCGATCGCCCAGGCGTTGCTCGACTCTAAATTGAGCTGGGATGGGATTGATGCGATCGCAGTAACCTGCGCCCCTGGCTTAGTCGGCGCTCTCATGGTTGGCATCACCGCCGCGAAAACATTGGCTATGGTGCACAGCAAACCTTTCCTCGGCGTACATCATCTAGAGGGTCACATTTACGCCTCTTATTTAAGCGACCCAAATCTACAGCCGCCTTTCCTCTGTCTGTTGGTTTCGGGTGGGCATACCAGCTATGTGCATGTGCGTGCGCCGGGTGACTACGTCATTCTGGGTAAAACCCGTGACGATGCAGCCGGTGAGGCGTTCGATAAGGTCGCTCGGTTGCTCGGTCTTGGTTATCCTGGTGGGCCTGTGATCGATCAGCTGGCACAGACGGGAAACGCGAAGGCCTTCCCGCTGCCAGAGGGACGGATTTCGCTGCCAGGGGGTGGCTACCACCGCTACGATGCTAGCTTTAGCGGACTGAAGACGGCGGTGCTGAGGTTGACCGATCGGCTAAAGGCTGAAGCGTTGAAATCGGAGACGGATTTACCGGTGGCCGATGTTGCCGCAAGTTTTCAGGCGACGGTAGTACGGGCGCTGGTGAAGCGGGCAATCGCCTGTGTAGAAGATTACGGTTTGCAAACGGTGGTGGTCGGTGGCGGTGTGGCGGCCAATAGTGAGCTGCGATCGCAGCTACAGCTCGCTGCCGATACCCACGACTTTCGCGTTATGTTTCCACCGATGAAGTACTGCACAGACAACGCTGCGATGATTGCCTGCGCCGCTGTCGAAAACTTTGATCGGGGGCTGCGATCGCCCCTCACTATAGGCGCAAGTTCCAAGCTCTCTATTACTGAGGTTGCCGAGCTGTATCAATAATGCCTCGAACAATATTCCCCACTGCCTCAGGCTGCTCTACCATTGCCATATGGCCACAGTTCGCAATTTCAGACACGGTCTCTTCTTCCTGGAACTGAGGATGAAAGCTAGCCAGATGGCGAACATATCGAGGCGGCATGATGGTGTCTTCTGTGGCGGTAATGAAATGGACCGGCTGAGTAAGATGGCCCACAATTTGTGGGAGCAAGTGCACTTCCGAGCGCGTCGTGGTCTCTAGCAAAGCGCCAACAGCCGCTGCTCTCTCAGCATGGACAAAATCCTTGAGCCGCTGTTTCCCCCAGTGAGTGGCCAGCGGCTGATTCACCATAATGCGTGAAAACAGCCGAGGTAAAAGCGGAAACGCCGGCAGCCACCCCGGTCGAAATTTCACCATCTGCTGACCTGCCGCCCGAAACTTTTCAAACTCCTTGGGAATGTATATGCCGCCGCCTGCATTGACGCAGATGACCCCTTTCACCCTTTTGGACTGTAAGTAAGCGGCCCATAGGGCAATACTTCCACCGAGGGAGTGACCCACTAGCCAGACTGTCTTGAGTTTTAATTTGTCTAGCAGTGCTTCTAGGTCTTGGGCATAGGCCGCCAAGCTGTACTGAGACGGTGTGTAAGTATTTGGCATCTCAGTATTGAGCATCTCAGAACTCGATATCTCAGGACTAGGCGCTGCATTATTTGAATCTACATCAATAGCAATCGCCTGATACTCGGCTATTTCACCGCTGTCAGTTTTAGCGTCTAAGGCCCCTATATCCGGAATTTTGTCCGAAGGAAGCTCAATTTGAGCGTTATTAATTGTCGATGAGTGGGTGTGGCCTTTGCTTTCACTCTTCAGCAAAGCCGACTCGCCGAAGCCACGCAAATCATAGCTAAGGCAACGGTAGTATGGCGAAAGCAGATCTATAACCGGCTGCCAATAGGCCCGGCTCAAGAGCCATCCGTGAATGAAAACTAGTGTGGGCTCGTCAGCCTCTGACGCTGCGATCGCGTCTGTAAGGTCGTAAGCGTGAGCTGTTCCTGTATTATTCGTTGTCAGCATACTTGTAATGCTAACGCTAAGTGTGACGGGAGACCATGTAACCTAGATCACATCACCCTGGCTAATTTTATGGGTGTTTACTTACTTTCCAAGGAGTCGATAGCGGACGCCTTCTGCAATCTTCTGGCCTAGGTATTCAGGGATTACCCCTTCGTTTGGCCCCAGCAAATACAGAATTAATCGCGTGCGCCCCCGCCACACCAGCAAATTGGCATTTACCACCAGTAAATCTTCTTGCCATACGGTGTACATCACCTTATAAAAGAGGCCCGGCTGGTTATCGGCTTCTATTAATAGTGCTGGCAGGTGAAACACCGGATCAACATAAAACTCTGTTTCCACCTTAGCGAGTCCTTCGTCTAGGTTGAACTCTACATTCAGCATGTCCTCGACTTCAAAGCGACCCGCGAGTGCTTCGCGCACAGCTCTTTGCACGTTGTCAGATGTTTTGGGTGTGAGTTCTTTGCCACCGCGTGAAACGATCAGCTTGGCGAATACCAGCATCGGTGGATAGATTTGGCCGTATAGGCTGAGGCTGTGAATAGTGAGGCCGTAGGCTGCAAGCACCCCGAAGATATCGCTGAGTAAAAATGACTGATTGCGGTAAGCAAATTGCAGCGTGGTGCGATCGCCCTCCGAATACATTTCGATGACCGCTTTTTGGGTTCTAAATAGCTGGTAGGCCAACCGCAAATTTTGCAGCTGAATATCGCTGCCCACAAACTGCTCATAAAATTGAGGAAAAGCTCGATTAAATCGCTTGAGCAATTCTACTGTCGAGGGGTCTAAACCGGTTGCCATAGAGGGCCAGTACTGCTTATAAGGCTGAAGGTAGCCATAGTTTGCCCGGATTGTGCTTGATTCATTAGGTACGCGTTAGGTTTTATGAGGTTCCTTTGATATATTTGCTGTGCTCTGCTCACTGGGTGTCGCGTTCGGCAACGAGATTAGGTGAGGCGATTGACAAGTGAGATTACTGATGAGTGAGATTACTGATGAGTGAGATTACCAATCGGGCATCAAAGTCGCCCAATTAAGTGAGCTACCAGGCGATATACTGCTAGTACTGTCCTGTCTGATTTGTTTGACGCCACGAAAAGTTATTACTTTTTTTCCTGCATGGGTTTCTGGAAAAGCTTGTTCACCACCTCAGACGTTGCTTCCGCGTCCCAGCAAACTGCCACTGCCGGATATATTTCAGACGCCAAAGGTACAGACGCAAACACCCGAATATTTTTTAGCACCGACCGCACCATCGATCTCTACGAGCTAGAGGAACTGTGTGACGCTGTAGGCTGGTCACGTAGGCCCATTCGCAAGGTCCGCAAAGCGATTCAAAACAGCTTTCTGGTCATCACCATGTGGGAGCAAAGAGGCAACCGCAAACGCTTGATTGGCTTCTCTCGCGCCACCTCAGACCACGCCTTCAATGCCACTATTTGGGATGTTGTCGTCCACCCCGATTCTCAGGGCAAAGGCCTGGGTAGAGCCCTGATGAATCAGCTAATCAAAAAGCTTCGCAGTGAAGACATCAGCAATGTCACGCTGTTTGCTGATCCAGACGTGGTGAATTTTTACAAGCAGCTAGGCTTCATGCCAGATCCAGAAGGAATCAAAGGCATGTTCTGGTATCCAGATTAGCGATGTTTTCCAATCAGATTGACTTCTCTCCTGTCGATCGCGCTGACGAGTTTTCTGCTCAGCTGAGCGAGGTCCATCAGCTACGCCTGCTACGACTTAGCGATGCCGCCTCTTTGTTTGCTCTAGTAGAGGCTAACCGTGCCTACCTCAAGCAGTGGCTCTCCTGGCTCAACACCACACAAACGCTAGACGACACTCGGCACTTTATTCGGCTGACGCGTGAACGCGCTCAAGATAACCAGGGATTTGCAGCAGCGATTATCTATCACAAAGCAATTGTGGGTGTGGTGGGTCTCAATGGAATCAATTGGCGCGATCGCAAGAGCAGTATCGGGTACTGGCTGGCCGAATCTCACCAGGGAAAGGGCCTAGTCACCACTTCCTGCAAAGCTGTATTGGCGCATGCTTTTGATGTGCTTGCCCTCAACCGAATTACTATTTTATGTGCCAGCCAAAATGTGCGCAGTCAGGCAGTTCCTCGGCGGCTGGGCTTTGTCCACGAAGGCCAGTTGCGTCAGGCCCAGTGGGTATACGACCACTTTGTTGACCATGAAATATTTTCTCTGCTGCGTCACGAGTGGGATGCTGCTCTGTAGACGTCGCTCACATCATTTTGGCCTGCTGAATCCAGCTGGATACTTGGGCGGTATCGGGTGCTAGATCAGCTCGATTCAGCAGCTGCACCTGCAGCTTTCTCAATAGTGGATGCAACCGCTGTACAGTCATACTCGCTAGCTGCCTAGGGGTGCTGACGCCCGCGTGCAGCAGCAGCCCACAGTGCTCGCAGCCTACGCCTGGGATCCGCGCTAAGTTTGCTAGCGCTGCCCATTTGTTGATGTATTTGATGTTGGTGTTCAGCTCACGGGAGAGCTGCTGGCGTTGCGCAGTGGTGTTTCCTTGGCGCAGTAGGTCAAAAGTCGTGGTAATGCCACATGCTTTTAGCTGCTGGGTTTGAGCAATATTTAGTCCTGGCAGCTCTTCGATAGGATGATTGACAGATTTTGTAGAGGGCATTTCAGAGCGTAGGTTGTGTAGCGGCGTTGAGTGAGTATAGCTAGCGCGATCTCAGTGAATATGGCTAGCGCGATCGCAAGGGTTAATCAAATGTTCTTGATGGGAAAAATATATACACCAAAAACAGCAAGCCCATTGGCAAACTCACTATTCCACCCTCGCCATTTAACGGTGCGTTTGTTTGTCAGCACTCATGTTACTATGGGGGCCGGGATGTAGCGCAGCTTGGTAGCGCGCCTGCTTTGGGAGCAGGATGTCGCAGGTTCGAATCCTGTCATCCCGATTTTTAAATCGCCAGTGCTTAGTCATTAATTCTCTGTGACTATTTATTAATCGTCCATAGTGGCTTGAGCGATGTAAAGTAGCTCACCCATGATATACGTGCTTGCTTAATATCTACTGCCAATCATTAGGAGGATCTATGAAGTCTTTTATTCGCCGTGCCCTGGTGCTAGGTGCTATTGGTACAGGCCTCTTGGGTGCTGGCCTCATAGCTCCTAACGCTGCATTAGCGCTTACTCAAGAGCAAGTGGCTGAAAAGCTTTCTAGCGTTCCCGTCTATGTATTGGGTAATGAAAGTGGGCTGATTTTGATCTCAGGTGCCCAAGAAGGTGCGCCCCCTGAGCCTAGCCTCTATGTTTTCATGACTGAGCAAGATGCAGAAACCTTTCTCTCTCGTGCTAACGAGGCCAATCCAGAATTCGCGCCTGATGCGCAAATTGGGCTGACTAACTTAGAGAAGCTGTACGAAGAGACGCAGTCAACCGATGATCCTGTGCAGGTTGTTTATGTTCCTCAGCAAGATGAAGCCAGTGAGGCTGCGGCGCTAGGCACCGGTTATCAGGGAGGTGTTCCTTTATTCTTCGCCAGATTTGAAGATGGTTCTCTTGCACCTGTGCAGCAAAACGATGGCGAAACAGTTTTCCCCATGTTCTTTTCTCGGGCAGACTTGGAAGCGTTGCTAACTGAGCTAGGTGAGCGTAATCCTGAGGCTCGCGCGGCAATCAGCGTGGGTGTTTTGCCACTAGAGGCCATGCTGATTGAGATGGAAAATAGCGACGACGAGTCGCTCAACCAAATCCGGCTACTCCCCGATTCTGAAATCATCACCGAGATTCAGCAGCAGCAGTCTCAAGGTGCACCTCAGCCGCAGTAATTACCTCTGACGTACCTTCCTGCAATGTGCTAATTCAAATTCAAGGTCAATAGCCTTGAATTCGACACAAAAACCAAAGGGTATGACATAAAGCAAAAGCCGACTCGCA
>JBHJIY010000151.1:0-6959 GCA_050042985.1 Phormidesmis sp.
ATATTGTCAGCGTTGGCAGTGGCAATATTTGCTGCATCGGCAATCGTACCCAATGGCGCTTCAAACGTGCCATCCGCATTTACCGCACCAGCATCTATGGCGGAACGTAAGGCCGGGTCTACATGCTGAAAGAAAAAGGCAAGATCTGTATCTGGGTTGATAGCAGCGATGCCTGCCTGGGCGACAACATCCGTTTGGTTCTCTATCAAAATAGTGTGGGTACGTGCAATCGGCTCTCCCGCTCTAGCCCACAAATTTGCTGACGAGTTGTCTTCTGTATAAGATGACTGCCGAGTTGGGCCCCCAAAAAATGCATTCACAGAGAAGATAGCATTCGTACCAAACACGCCATCATTTTGTACCCCTAGGCCAAAGCGTAAGTTGTTCTTCAATCGGTAGTCTAACGAAGCCCGAAGGCCTAAACTCTCTTGAGAGGCTTCTCCCCCGAGATAGTACACACCGCCTCGGCCCCACAGTTCTCCCTCGCTTCCCCAATCAAACAGCTGTAGCCCACTATCAAGTGAAACGGTCGTTAGGGCAGCTTGGATTTGGTCAACTCTCTGCTCGTCCAATATCAGTTGATTCTGCACAAACCGAGGATTAACAGCTTGGTTATTGCTGGACACTACCTGACGAGCATTGCCCAATGGCAGGTTGGCATTGAGCGTTAAGTCCCAATTCTCTCCTAATAGCTCTGTGCCAACGTCTGCCTGAGTAAAGGTGTTATCGCCCGTATCGCGAACATCGAACCCAGCGTAGGCACCCCATATAGTGCTGTCATTTAAAAGGGAGCGATAGCCCGCTTGCAGGCCCCCGCCAAAGTTACCATCATTGTCTACACTCACGCGGCCATCAATAAAGGTGACATTTTGTCCCGGTGTTTGAAACAGAGGGAAAAATCCACCAACGCTTGTGAAACCTTCCTGACCAGCCCCTTCGGTATGGTTGAGATTGTAGAAGGGTTGCAGACGGAGCTCGGCAGATTCTGCTGCTGTTGGGCTCGCTTCTGGGATAGGTGCTTGGGCCGTCTGGGATTGAGTTGTTTGAGATTGGGCCGTCTGGGATTGGGTATGCGCAAGGTCATTCTGGAGGTGGGTCGCATTGGGAGAAACCGGCATGGCAATCGCTTCAGCCGAAATAGCCAATACGCTCGCCAAAGACAAACAATAGCTCAGACAAAGCCCCAGCCGTTTTCGGATTCGTAGCTGAGTATGAGAAAAATTAGGTTTCATGTGAGAGCCGTCCAAAGTTAATCAACAGGAAGAACGCAATACAATCGCTTATTCGCCAAATTACGAAGATATTGGCAAATACTGAATAAGACGCTTGTGCATTGCGTTATGTCCCTATTAGACCGGGGGCAAGGCTACGTTAAGAGATAGGAAAGGCCAACTTATAGCTGACTTATCGATGCCCTCAAAAAGAGGGGCGACTAAGATTTCTCACACCACTATCATCAACTGTGTAAAACAGTCGGGCGAGTTGCTACCAGGGCTATTATTTTCTACGCCTAGCTGCCAATTGCGACAGAGGCAATCGGCACGAGTCTGACGTTACTGAGGTCAGCTAGTTCCTTTCGCTTGTATTTTGACAGCACCGAATCTGGTAGCGGTGGAGAGGTTGAAACTTGAGTTGCTACCTGCATCAGCGGATAAACAATCTCAACTCGCTGATACTTTTGCCAGGTCTCAGGCGGAACATACTTCTGCAAAACAGGCGCATAGTCAGAGAGAAACTGCTGTGCTGGATAATCTGAATCGGTCGGGTCAAATTCTATGCGGCCTGCCGGCTTAGCGGCTAAGTCTGCAACGAGTGCAGGGCGCGCTAGGGTGAGAATCCACTGCTTCCAATCGTGTACGCCTAGATTGTCGTATAGATAAAGTGGATCTTCGTTGTCGCCTACTAGGCGGAGTGCAATGCGGAAAGAGAAGTATTCTGTGGCTTCAATATTTGTTGTCGTGCTGAGATAGCTTTGCGCGATCGCCTGCACCGCATCCGCCTGATAATAGTCTCCCCTAGGATAGTCTGCGCGAATATCTTGCGGCACACTAAAGTAGCTGGAATACATATACACATTGGTAAAGGGCCACCAAAATATCTGTTGAAGTGCGATCACAACCATCAAAACTCCAACAACACTCCCACCGACCACAGCTGACAGCACAGAAGGTTTACGATGAATCGCAGAATCACTTATCTGCAAGCTCGCTTGATTCTTTCGCGATAACAGCTGCGATCGCCCCACCTTAATTCGACGGGGCCAATTCTTTACCCTGCTTCCTACAGTACGAAACAGCGCTCCCCAGTTGACTAGCAGCATCAGGCAAATAACATTCGCCGAGTAGTCTGGCCCCATGCTGAATTTGATGCCTGTGTGCATCATCACCAGGCCAGGGATTAGAATGAGCCGCGATCGCCGCGAGAAGACCATTGCGATCGCGCCCACTTCCACCAGCAAAGAAACACTTGCAGAAAGATCGCTCAGCCATAGATGAGTGGCAAACAAATGCGTTAACGGTAGCTTGCCGTTATCAAGCAGCTGTGTAAAAAACTGAACTGTATGACCATCGTGCCAGATATGGCCCGCCGTCAAGAGCTTCGCACTGCCAGACGCAAAATAAAATCCACCTGTAAATACTAAAAAAAGTTTTCTGGCAAACCCCGTATCGGCTAGCTTGGGTGCCTTCTCGGGCTGTAATGATGTCTGTAATAAGGGCGATCGCACTCCCCAGTGGCGAAACAATCGGCTCAGATGGTAATCGACCGACCAGCGATCGCGCGATCGCGCAAAGCACAGCGCGATCAAAGCGTACATCGGCAAAAACCAATTGTGGTTCAGCGCATTAGTTCCCAAACACATCCCGTGTAGACAAAAGAAACCGATGGCCGTCACAATCATAGAAGGACGAGTCACCAGCCCAATCGCAGAAAACACCCAGGCAACCTTAGTCACCTTTGCCAATATATATAAGTAGCGCGGGTCAATGTAGGGAATATGAAAGAGCTTAACTAGCCCGAAAGACACAAATAGATCAGGATCTGTCCCTGCATATCTGTACACTTGTGATAACGGATCTTTCGCCCCAACGTTTAATAAATACAGCAGCAATCCTGTGTAGAAAGCAAAACGCAAAACGCCATGAAGCGGTGGGAGATCGGCTAGCCACCAATGAGTATACCGCTGCCAAACAGCGCTCAGTGTCTTTGTTCTCATGACGTCTTTGTTCTCATGACTCTTTTGCAGTGGTTAATCAGGTTGCAGGCGTATCATGCAAACTGCTGGTAGGCCAAAACCTATGCTCTACTAGCAGTTTGCTTAAGTTACTGAAGACCTGTCACACGCTAGAAATGTTCCTAGGTTTTGACTGACCGATCGAAAAAACACCTCTTTAAAGACGAATACTTCCACCATAGAGAAGAGAAATAGAGAAGAGAAATAGAGAAGAGAAAAAGAAAACAAGTATATTTACTCACTTCTCTCTTTTTTGGGAACCCGTTAAAAAATCAGAGTTCCCTCACTTGCAAGTAGTCTTGTAATATTTGCAACAGTCTGGCCTCTGTAGCAGCACTTACTTGAAAGCTTAATAAACCGATCTAGGTAAACATCGCTTTACAATCCTAGAATCACTGCAGCAGCAAAGGTCCCAGCCACGTTTTCTCATTCAAAATGAATGAAAAGGTTATCAGCTGGGATAAATATTTAACGAAGCTGATTCAATTCTCCCCAAGTTGATTGAGAAATCAAAGAAAATTGAATCATGGTGACATTTGCATAAGCTCAAAAAATTATGATGAATATTGTTTCGCTCACAATCGACAGACGGAGTGACCGTGGTTTGCCGCCCAGTTCACAGCAAGAAGCCCAGACGCAGATAAACCCCATAGCCGAAACCGTTATCCCTGGCGGCCCGTCTGATGGCGCACCCAACGGCGCAGTAGGCAGCTGAGTAAGTTCTTAAAGATCAATCGTCACTTCCCTGATTCTTACGTACTGCTCGACTCCGCCGCCCCTATCTTGGGGGCCCGACCCAATGGCTAGTAGAAAAATTGCATTACTGATTGGCATTGGCGACTATGGCGCAGGCCTTTCGTCGCTTCAGTGCCCTGTTAACGGGGTAGAAGCGATGCGCAGCATATTGCACAGCCCAGAAATTGGCGGCTTTGATGAGGTGATACCGCTGGTAAATCCGGGGGTGGGTGAAATGCGATCGCGCATCAGCGAAGTCTTCGCCCAGCTCACCAAGCACGATCTCGTCCTGTTTTACTTCACTGGTCACGGCCTCAAAGACATGACCGGTGACTTCTACCTCACCACCAGCCAAACCGAGCTATTTGCCAACGGTCGGCCCAATGCGGGCACCGCTGTTGAAGCGCACTTCCTTAAGCGAGAACTTAGCAACTGCCTCGCCGAACGCAAAGTCGTCATATTAGACTGCTGCTTTGGCGCGGCCTTTGCCGATGGCTTTCTCACCATGAACAACGACAGCATCGATATAGAAGCCCAGCTCGGCGGTAAAGGCTGGTGCATTCTCACCTCATCTACGTCATCCCGCTATGCCCTAGAGAAAAAGGGAGAATGTCTTTCCGTATACACTCGCTACCTTGTAGAAGGGCTCAAAACGGGCGGCGCTGCGCCCGATGGGCAAGACTATATCTCCGCGCAGAATCTGCACGAATATGTGAAGGCGCAGGTAGAAGTTGCCGCGCCTGCTATGGAACCCGCGATCTTCAATGGGCAGCAAGGCTACAACATTGTGATTGCTAGCGTACAAATCAACAATGAACAGCGCTATCGCAAACAGGTACAAAGCAAAATTCGCAATGGTGCTATCGGCCCCGCAGGTCAAGCCGTTCTTAGTCAATGGCAACAGCGGCTTGGCCTGAGTGCAGAGCAAGCCAAAACCATTGAAGATGAAATACTGCAACCCTACAGAGAACGGCAGCGGCATCTGGCTCTCTATACAAAAGCCTTAGAAGCCGAAAAGCAAGTCTCCTATCCGCTCAACGATATCGCCATCCAAGACCTAAAAGATCTTCAGCGACTGCTCAGCTTGCGTGATGAAGATATTCAATCAGCTAAAGAGAATGCTCTGAGCACAAAAGAAACAGCTTCTCCATCAAAATTAACACCTCCAAAATTAACACCTCCAAAAGTAGTCTCACCGAAGGCCTCTCGGCATAGTGAAACAAAGTCTCACCACTCCCTCGCGGGCTCCGCAAACTCGCAAAAGTCTTTCACTCAGCCCAAAGTAGCGACTCACTGGGTTCCCTCTACTCGCGTTCGAGCCATATCACCCGAGCCGCTAAAACTTAAACAAGCAAAGCTCGAAACCGTAAACGTCAATCCGAGAGGCGAAATCTTCCGAAAGACTCGCTTCGAGACCCCTTACTTTGAAGAGAATTTAGGGCATGGCATTGCGCTTAAGATGGCTCGTATCCCTGAGGGAAAATTTGTTATGGGAGCGGCTAAAGGAGAAAAAGAAGCTAACAAAAACGAACGTCCCCAGCAGGAAGTTACTCTCCCTGAATTTTGGATGGGTCAGTACGTTGTCACGCAGGCTCAGTGGAAAGCCGTCATGGGTCCAAAAGTGATCAAATTACAAAAGACAAGCAACAGAATAATGGCCAATAATGTCAAAAGACCTTTGCAGCCTATCGACGATATCTTTTGGACAGACGCCGTTGCCTTCTGTCAAAAGCTTTCACAGCAAACAGGACGAGACTACCGCCTGCCCAGTAATGCCCAGTGGGAATATGCCTGCCGTGCGAGGACCACTACACCTTTTCACTTTGGCGACACCCTCACCCCAAACCTAGCCAACTACAACGGCAACTATACCTATGGCCATGGGCCAAAGGGCATATACCGAGAACAAACTACCGAAGTCGGCTGTTTCCCACCCAACGCCTTTGGCCTATACGACATGCACGGTAATGTGTGGGAGTGGTGCCTAGAGCGCTGGCAAACCTTTGACTCAGGCAGTTCCTCAGCGCAAAATATTCAAAGATTTTCTGGACAAAAGAAATCACTACGAGGCGGCAGCTGGTTTTATCTACCGACTAACTGCCGCAGTGCTTATCACCTCACCTATCCCTTTCACAACAGAACCGATGACATTGGCTTTCGCGTCGTTTGTCTTTCACCTAGTACCGTATAGGCGGGATGATACAGATGCTACGACGCCTCGCTTACAACAGACTTATTGCCTATTGCCTACCGCGCCGCTGCGCAAAAAGCTCAGTCGACTGCCAATACTCAGTGCCGACAGTATGCTGCCCCCGCTCATAAAGCTCAAAATACTGCCCGCACTCCCTACACTTAAGATGCTCCCGGCACTGCAAATGCTCAAGATACTGCCTGCGCTACCAATGCTCAGAATGCTCCCGGCACTGCCCACACTCAAAACACTGCGATAGCTTGCTAGGCTCAAAATACCTTCTGTGGGTAAGAGTTCAGGCGGTAAATTGGTTGGTATCAACCCCATGGGAAAAACAACAATCTTTGCCCACACAACAATCTTTGCCCACACATAGTTCAGCGGATTATTCAGCAAGTTTGCCATAGATTGTTTTCTGTTATTGTCAATTTTTTACTCACCTGCGATCCTCCCTTGAAGGGGCTATCTCCGGAGGAGAGGCTACGCCAATGCCATCGCATGCTGTCGCCGTAATATCCACGCAAGAAAGAGCCCGTCTAGCAAAGGCACAATCAAAAACCAGCCCAGTACCTCAAAAAAATCGGTTGATATCGCGCGGCATAGCAAGGCGGTAAATAGCATTGTCCACAGTACCCACCAGCCTGCTCTAGGCAGGTACTGACGCATCGCGGCCCACTGCGGTAGGCCGACAAATACACCCACCACAATCCCACTGAATGCATCGGCATACCCAATGGCTACGGCAAATGCGATCGCCCAAAAACCCGCCACTGTCGCTGGCAACCACCACAGCGCACGTGG
>JBHJIY010000152.1:0-10455 GCA_050042985.1 Phormidesmis sp.
AACAAAATATCCGAACAAACGCCAGCTCCTTCACCCTCTCGCCCCAGCTCCCCCTCCCCTCAACCCCCAACATCTACAAACATTCAGCTATCCACCGGCCTCATTCTATCCACCGCCCACATTGCCCTACCCATTATTAAAGGAGCGTTCAAAATCGTCTCTCACCCGGACGCAGCAGAACGCAGCCAGCTCCGATGCGAATTTTCTAAACAAACGCTATGACATCTCACACAACAGATTTTTTACCCACCGAAACTCATCATTTCAAAGCGCGCCACAACCCTTGGGTCGGCATTACGCTTCTGATAATAGGCGTGATAAATCTGCTGCTGATCATTTGGATCATGCTCCTGACGGGAAAATTTAACACTGGCATCATTACAGGACTGGTGTGCGCGATCGCTGGATTTCTATATCTGACTCGCCCTTACTTCTCAATAGCCCCCAACCGGCTCACGGTGTACAGCCTCATTGGCTCCACCGTAAAGCGCTACCCTTTTGCCTCACTTAGCAGCATCACCATCAGCGGCAGCAAAATCGTCATCGCTAGCGCAGACACTCAGCAGCCAGAAACCGCAAAAATCGCTAAGTGGCTCACTCATCCCAAAGACTGGGAAACCGTGAAAAGCATGGCCGGGCAGTAGCTGTGATTAGGCTAATAGCAAAGGGACAGTCTTCATTTCAGGGCATAAAAGCGCCAGATATTTGTGCCAAAAGTTCAATCCCGACAAATACAGTCGGGATTGATTGCTACGGCATATTTAGCGTGTTACCATCGTTGCAACTTGAAGGAAATGGGGATAAGCTCCTTCCTTTTTCGCCCCTGTTTTCCTGACGTTGAGGGCGGTTTCGGACATCTATTTTTCTAGAGACTCATATCTTATGACGCAAGCTATTGAAAGACTCCGCACTTCCAAGCAAACCTTTACAGCGCTCCAGTGTAAGGAATGCGGTGAGCAGTACAGCTTAGGTGCCAAGCATGTCTGCGAAGATGTGTGCTTTGGCCCCCTCGAGATTGCCTACGACTACGAAGCTATTAGAAACCAAGTTTCGAGAGAAACCATTGAAGCGGGCCCTCACTCCATCTGGCGCTACAAAGCCTTCTTGCCCGTTGAAACCGACACCCCCATCGATGTCGGCACAGGGATGACACCCCTGGTAAAAGCGAACCGTCTAGCGCGTCAGCTCGGCATCAAAGAGCTCTACATCAAAAACGACGCCGTCAACATGCCCACCCTAAGCTTCAAAGATCGGGTAGTTTCGGTAGCACTCACCAGAGCAAAGGAACTGGGCTTTGGCACGGTTTCTTGTGCCAGTACGGGTAACTTGGCGAACTCTACAGCAGCGATCGCAGCCCATGCAGGACTCGAGTGCTGCGTCTTCATCCCCGCCGACTTAGAAGCCGGTAAAATTCTCGGCACTCTCATTTATGACCCCACACTGATGGCGGTAAAAGGCAACTACGACCAGGTCAACCGCCTGTGCTCCGAAGTCGCCAACACCCACGGCTGGGGTTTTGTGAACATCAACCTGCGCCCCTACTACTCCGAAGGGTCCAAAACCCTCGGCTTTGAAGTCGCAGAACAGCTCGGCTGGCAGCTCCCCGACCACATCGTCGCCCCCCTCGCCTCCGGCTCCCTCTTCACCAAAATCTATAAAGGCTTCAACGAATTCGTTAAAACCGGCCTGGTAGACGCCAAAGACGTTCGCTTTAGTGGCGCCCAGGCAGAAGGCTGTTCACCTATCTCTCTAGCGTTCAAAGAAGGCCGCGACTTTATCACTCCAGTCAAGCCCAACACCATTGCTAAGTCCATCGCAATTGGCAACCCTGCCGACGGCATCTACGCCCTTGAAGTCGCGCGTAAAACCAACGGCAACATCGAAGACGTCACCGATGAAGAAATTATCGACGGCATTAAGCTCCTGGCTGAAACCGAAGGCATATTTACCGAAACAGCAGGCGGCACTACCGTCGCAGTGCTCAAGAAGCTAGTAGAAGCGGGCAAAATCAACCCCGACGAAAAAACGGTTGTCTTCATTACCGGCAACGGACTGAAAACAACTGAAGCCGTACAAAGCCATATTGGCGAACCGCTCACCATCGAACCTAAGCTTGAGAGCTTTGAGCGTGCCTGGGAACGAGCCAATACGCTCAATCGCCTAGAGTGGCAGCAGACTCAGGTTTAAGTTGAGTTATCTAATCAATACTCAGCCTCTTTCCAACAAACTTCTAAATACAGACTAGAAAACCACGAAAAATGCCCGTAAAAGTTCTCATCCCTACCCCACTCCAAAAGTTCACCAACGATGAAGCGGCCGTCGAATGCGACGGTGGCAGCATTGCAGAGCTGATGAATACACTAGAAGCCAAGTTTCCTGGCATCCAAAAGCGCCTATGTGACGACAAAGGAGAGCTTCGCCGCTTTGTAAACTTCTATGTCAACAGCGAAGACATTCGCTTTTTGGATAACAAAGCCACCGTGCTAAACGACGGTGACGAAGTGAGCATTGTGCCGGCTGTTGCTGGCGGCTAGTGCTGGCTAGCCAAAGCTTATACTGGGCTTACAAAAGTCCGTAAAGGCTCATAAATGAAAGAGCAGTCGTAAGTTATCTACGACTGCTCTTTTTTGTTTTGCTGTTGCTGGGCGTGATGGCGCTGCGGCTGTACCCAGGCGACATAGCCCAAAATGAGTAAGGCCGCTGACCCAGCAGGGCCAATAAACAAATGGAAGAGTTGGTTGCCTGTAGCAATAAGCGCAATGCCAAATCCTAAACCGATAACATTTGAAAAAAGCAGGTATAAGAAAACTCTCCAATCTTTCATCACGGCATACCACTTATAGACAAAGATGACAGCTGTAATGAGCTGAGGCAATTGGATAGCGGTTTTACTATCGTTAACGCCATAGAGAATAGGGGTTGCGACCATACTGGCAATCAATAGAATGTCTAGCCAGGTGTTTTTCTTTAGGCCGAGGGCAATCAGGCCAAGACCAAATACTAAAAAGCTGTAGAACAAATTGTTGAGGCCCGAAATTTGACTGATGTAAAACCAGTCGTCGTTTATATGTTCGGCAACTTCGTAGGAAGTGGCAACAGCAAAGCAAGCATAGCCGCAGTAGATGCTAGGTAGAGATCGCAACTTCAGCGTATGAGTATAGAAATCGCGGCGCTGCGAAAAAATCCAAATACTGAGGGCCACTACGAGATATACGGAGAAGTGAGCGGCAGCAAGCGCGACTTTGAGTCCAGGCGACATAGGAGCAGGTATGTAGAATGTAAATATACAGGCACTACTACTAGAGAGGCACCACTACTAGAGTACTGCTGTCTGAAGAATTACCTCATTGCCTGTGAGTCTTACGTACTTTCGACCTCTCAGCAATGCCTCAAAATAAAATTTCTGAGCCCACTCCTCACTCACAAACACAAATCCAATTGCGTTTTCTTCTGGATAAAGTCTAACCGCCTTACTTTTGAAAAAGCCGTCGTCATCGCTCATCAACGCCCCGCTTAGCTTTGCCGAAACTATCTCTGCTGAGAGGCTACCACTTAGAGCGGCAACTCAATAATAAAGGTTGTGCCCTCACCCGGCGTCGTATCACACATCAGTCTGCCGCCATGTTTATCAACAATAATTTGGTAGCTAATCGACAGGCCAAGGCCCGTTCCCTTACCCACCGGCTTCGTTGTAAAAAAGGGATCAAATAGCTTTGACTGTATTGTTTCACTCATACCCAGGCCGTTGTCTGCGATCGCAACTCGCACCCACTGGTCGTCCACTCTGCCTGTTGTAATCCGAATAGTACCAGGAACAGTCTCCATCGACTGAAAGTCCTGGCGCTCAGCGCGTTCATCAATCGCATCGATTGCATTGGCCAACAGATTCATCACCACCTGGTTGAGCTGGCTTGGATAGCAGGCAATCTCAGGCAGCTGGCCATACTCTCTTACCACCTGAATCTCTGGGCGATCCGATGTGCCCTTTAGGCGACTGCCTAAAATCAACAGCGTACTGTCGATACCCTCATGGATATTGACCTCTTTTTTCTCAGCTTCGTCTAAACGAGAAAAATTACGTAATGAAAGCACCAGCTCACGAATACGCCTAGCCCCTACTTCCAACGAATCGAATAGCTTATCGAGATCTTGCTGCAAAAAATCAAGATCAATCTTTTCAATACAAGCACCAATAGCTGCCACAGGCTCAGGATAGTGTTGCTGATAAAGCTCGATCAACTCTGTCAAATCTTGAACATAGTTTCGAGCAGGATGGAGATTACCATAAATAAAATTAACTGGGTTGTTAATCTCATGCGCAACCCCTGCCACCATTTGACCTAGCGCAGACATTTTTTCGCCTTGCACTAGCTGCACCTTCGCTTGTTCTAGCTGCGCTTTATCAAAGCGTTCTCTATCAACCGCCTTCAAAGTTTTACTGATTGTGATGACCAAGTCTTGAAAGTTAATCGGCTTTGTCACAAAATCAAAAGCCCCTCGATTCATCGCCATTCGAATATTGGTCATATCGCTGTAGGCCGAAACTACCACCGTTTTAGGCGGGTGTTCCAAACTATTTAGCTCCGCAAGCAACGCCAAGCCATCCATTACAGGCATATTAATGTCTGTAAGAACCATGTCTACAGTTTCTGCATCAGTAGAGTCAACAATCTGCTGATACGCTTCTTTACCATTGCTTGCGAATGTAAACTGAAAGATATCTTGACGGATTTCACGGCGAAACTTTTGAGAGATCAGCGCTTCAATGTCCGGCTCATCATCAACAACTAAAATGTGGTGAGTCACAGGTTCTATAGCGCCTCGGCAACTAAGTTAAAGATGTCTTGCTTGAGCTGACTAAAGTCTACCGGCTTATTAATAAAGCCACTGGCACCATAAGACTTAGCAGTCTGCTGGCTTTGCTCATCGCCATAGGCCGTCACCATAAAAACGGGCAGAGGCGGGTACTTTTCCTTAAGCACCCGTAGCAGCTCAAGCCCATTCATTCCCGGCATATTAATATCGGAAAGAATCAACGTTGCCTCGGCATGGGCCGATGAGTCGTCTAAATAAGTTAACGCTTCAGCAGCCGACAGGGCAAAGCGAAAGTCTATCTTTTTTGACTTAATCTCTTTACGGAACTTTTGCCGAAACATCGACTCTACATCGGGCTCATCGTCAACAACAAGAATATGTGCGGTAGTCATAGTATAGGGTGCAGATGTAAAAATAAAATAAGCGGATGAAAGAGCCCATATACAAAAATTTTAGATGGGCAGTGTCACGATGAAATCAGTGTAAATCCCCTCTTCAGATTCCACCGTCATAGAGCCACCGTGCTGCTCAACAACAATGTTGTAACTTAGCGATAGCCCCAGTCCTGTGCCTTCTCCCGTTGGCTTAGTCGTAAAGAACTGATCAAAAACTTTAGCTTTAACCTCTGGGCTCATTCCAGAACCGTTATCTCGAATATAAACACTCACCTGATTATCTTGTTGACGAGTACGAACTTTTAACAAAGGCGTGTAGTCTGGGCCCTCACCCAGCTGCCGCTGGTAAATAGCGTAGCAAGCATTGCTAGCAATATTGAGGAATACACGGCTAAGATCTTGCGCCGACACTCGAAGTGGGGTTAGCGTAGTGTCGTAGTCTGTGTCAAAGTCTAGATTGAACCCAGATTGTTTAGCTCGCATACCGTGATAAGCCAAGTTAATCGCTTCGGCGACTAACTCATTAATATCAACCATCGTCCACTCGCTGTCACCACTTCGAGAATGCTGCAACATATTAGCAACAATCTTATCGGCACGTTTACCGTGATGGTCAATTTTACTGACATTTCCCTTGAGCGTGTCAACAATTTCTGTAATCTCTGAGAGAAAATCGGGATCGAGCTGTTCTTTTTGACCATCAATTTCTTCGATGAGTTCTTCAGCAAGCTCTACCGATAGCTCTGCAAAATTGTTCACAAAGTTAAGCGGATTTTTGATTTCGTGGGCGATGCCAGCTGTTAAAGAACCCAAAGACGCCAACTTTTCTTGGGCAATCATCTGCGATTGGGTAGACAGGAGCTGATGATTTGCATTCTCTAAGTCTTCTTCTCGGAGTCTTTGCTCACAGAGCAAATTTTCTACCCGGTTTAGCAGGAGGTTAAAAGCTGTGGCAACAGTGCCGACTTCGTCTTCCCCCATAACAGCCGCTCTTAGGTCAAAACTATCACTCTCAGAGATTTGAACAGCTGTATTTTCTAACGCAACCAGTGGTCGACTAATAGAGCGGCTAATCAAAATAGCAAGCAACACCGCCATCACAGACGAAAGTAACATGCTGGCTAACATAATTTGGTTGCGGAGCTGATGGGCAGCGTCGGCAGCCTGACGGGCTGCTGATAAGTCTTCGTTAGCTTGCTTGATAGTTCCTGACAAATCATCTGAAATACCGTCAAAGGAAATCGCCAAGTCACTATTGGTAAACGCAAGCAGTCGCTGCTGAGCGACTGCAACCTCTGCCGGAGCCGTCGTCGGCGTCAAAGCAATAGATTCAACTAAATCAGCTAGCTCTTGCAAATAGTTTTCAGGGACGCCGTCATAGGTATTGAAAAAGATATCAAAAGAATCATAGGTTAGTTCATCCACTATGCCGGCATCTCTAGCCGCTGCTTCAAACGCAATTAAGCGACCCCAGAGCAATTCAATCGTCTCAGCATGCTTGATAATATGGCTATATTCTTCCTGAAAGTCTTCTGGAAATTTGCTTAATGGAATAAGCTGCTGCTGGTGGGTTCTGGCCTGCAGGACACCTGCTTGTAGCTGAGAAAGCAGCGCGACTTCCTCACGGTAATGATCTTCTTCTGCGATCGCTTTATCCTGATAAAAGTTACCAATCAGGACACCGACACTTGTTCCGGTAAACGCCAATCCTAGAGCGACAGCAAACCCCAGGGTAATACGCTGACTAACCTTAAAGCGATTTAGGAGGGGCTTCATTTGCCTACCCACGGGAAGCGAAACTCTTGATAACGCATACTTAGTATTCATAATGTTGGTTCATCAGCCACAAAATCAGAATTCCCGATGCTTTCTCAAATGAACCAGCCTTGTTTAAAGACCCGAAAAACCCGTGCTTTTCACGCACTTTTTTCGCACGGTGCTCTCAGGTTTTATCGTACATACACGTGAACATGTCCGTGGGTATTTCTCTCAATTACGCCGTTAAAACTTCGGCCAGCACTTCTACGACTAAACTCGAAGCGATCGCGCTCACCAGAGCGAACAGCCCGCAACCCTGCCACCACCTCAGTAGGCGCACCATTCACCATGCCTGACACCGCCGTTTGCATCTTCAAAAAATCTGTTCCTGGCGAAAATGTTGCTTCCGACTGACTCACTTGGGTAGAGCCTTGTTCATAGGTATAGGCCAAACTCACTCGATTCGGCACCAGCTCGTACACGCTGGTATAAAAACCATCTCCGGTAGAATCTTGTGTTGGTGCGCCCAGTCGACCTCTAATTTGATCTTCACTATCCCCTGGAGAAAATCCTGGGATAACAACAGAACGATCTAAATCACCGGGTCTATCATTAGCGGGATTGCCCATGTCGTTGAGTACGAGAGGAGGCTGGCTAGTAGCATTGGAGGGAATCTCTTCGGGCACCTCAGACTGTTCTTCCGTAGGATTGTCTTGATTTGGCTCGTTGGCTAGTTCTTCACGGGTACTTTCATCATCATCTGACTCGTTGACATCGCCAGTTTCATCTGTTGTATCAGCTTCAGTAGAGTCTTCTTCAGCCGTTGGCAGCTCTGTTTCAGGCAGTTCAACTTCAGAAGGAAGGGTTCTCGTAGGGTTACCCAAATAATTCATCAGCCAAAATCCAGAAAACGCAGCTACGCCCGCGACCATGACAGCTGTCAGAGCTAGTGTAGAAACACAGCCACAGCCTTTTTTTTCTGCTTTTGGTAAATTGAGTGCTGCGGCTGGGCTAGCCGCGATGTTGTTTTCGCGTGGTCCTGGAGAAGGGGCGACTACCGTCTTTCTTTCTGAGACAGATGCGTTCCCTGTAGCAGCAGCAGACGGTATATCTTGATACGCCGGAGACACAACCTTAGTAGGAAACTCGGAAGGGCTCTGAACTGATGGCTGTACCCGGCCTTGCGTCGATGAACTGGGCCGCTGCGTAGGCTCAAAAAAGCCAGTTTTTGAACTGGTTGGATTCTGCTGCGCACTCGGCGATGAATTTACTGCTGAGATGAGCTGCGAAACCCAACGATTGACAGACTGTGGACGATCTTTGAGTTCAATTTGCATGCCGCTGGCGATCGCACTAGCAACCCCTGGGCTCACCTCTGGGCGCAGCTGCTGGAGTGGCACCAGCGGTGTGCGATCGCGCAATACAGCCGCCACCGGAATCTCACCCGTCAGTAGCGTATACAGCGTTGCGGCCAGCCCATAAATATCCGTTGCGGCAGAGCGCTGCGCCCTGGGCAAATACTGCTCAATCGGTGCATATCCTTCCGAGACGATACTGGTGTGCGTTTTGTTGGGATTTTGCGTTAGCTCACGGGCAATGCCAAAGTCAATGAGCACCGCCTCACCCGTCAGCTGATGAATCATAATATTTTGCGGCTTTACATCGCGGTGCAGCAGGCCCTTACTATGCACCGCTTGCAGCGCCTTAGCAATTTGTGCAATGTAGCGTACCGCGACTGGCTCGCTCAGTGGATTGGCGGAGCGGTTAGGCGGCAGCACCATATCGTAGAGAGATCGCCCCGGAATATAGTCCATCACCATGTAAGGCAGGCTGTCTTCCACAAAAAAATCGCTGACGCGGACCACATTCGGATGGCTGCACAGCGCCAATCGCCGCGCCTCATCCTGAAACTGTCGCTGCAACTCATCTAAATCGGGCGCAGACCAGAACGACTCATTCAGCGTCTTGATGACCACCACACTATCTAGATAGTTTTGATGGGCCCGGAACGTCAGCCCAAAGCCCCCTCGCCCCAGCACAGCCTCTAATTTATATTTTCCGCCCTGCAAGGGCTTGCCGATTAGACTGCTCATATCCAAAGGGGGCAACACTACGGTTCTGACGTTACGGTTCTCATTGTGTATCTTCATTGCTACACACACAACGTTGACTGTTACGGTTTTTTCACGAATCAAGAATTGTTGATGAAAGCAGGGTAAAAATCCTGTGCAAGTGCCGCTAAAAATTCTTTCCTTTCCTGATAGGCCACAGCGCGCTCCGAAGTCATTGTCCGGAGTTATCGACGGCTTGGAACAGATTGTTTTATGCCCGTCTCAATTCATTATTTAAAGTCAGGCCAGGATAGGCTTATGAAAAATCAGGTCAAGATTGCAGTTGTGGTGTGCCTAGTCGCCCCACTCATACTGCGCGAAGCCAGTGGGGCCCTAGAACCTTACCCTGCTGTTTTACAGCCTTCTGGCGCACACAAGGTGTCTACCAATAATGCTTTGCTTGAGTTCCCTGAAACGCAGCTTTTTGCGCTTCGCAAGGCAGGTGCCAAAAAGGCCGCAGAGGAAGGCACAAAAATAGACACCAGCGCATTTATGGGCAACATTCCTAGCCACTACTGGGAGCAAATTGCGATCGCACACTATGGCCTAGGAGAAGGTAAATCACAGAGCGCTTCGCTAGGTCGATGGACTCTCACGGCCAACACCATAAAGTCCGCCTCACCGCAAGAAAGAGAGGAAGCGCTTCATTGGATACATAGCCGCTTAAGTGCACAGGGCATCGACAACGTCGACACGCTGAGAATTCGCTACCTAAAAACGTTTTGGGATATCGAAACAAATTCAGAAGTTAAAAGAGAAATAAAGAGAGAGATCGATGTGGACATTAAACAGTAATCCTATTGCTAACTCTGTAGTGACCGCAGAATCGAAAATCAAAGCAGCAACAGAAATTGACCTGGCCTCACTGTGCTGCTTTAGAATCGTGTTTTGTCTCTTTACCATCGTATTTAGCTGGCATCGCTACGCCTGGGTCGGCACTGTGCCCGATGCTTTCTTCGACCCACCGTTGCTCAGCCTAGCGTCGCTGTTCAAATCTTTTCCGCCGCCGCTATTTTTTCAGAGTCTCGATGTTGCGATAGGCCTATGCACTATTACGTTGCTGCTGGGCCTATTCACGCGTTTATCTACCAGGCTGCTGTTGGCGCTGCTGATAGTAGGCAGCACCTTTCAATATTCACTCGGCAAAATAGACCACGGCGACGCGCTGTACTTTTGCACTTTGTTTGCCATGTGCTTTCAAGACTGGGGAGCGACGTTCTCAGTAGACACCCTGCTGTAACTACTCAGGCTGAAATGATGGCAGAACAGGGCTGCCGATAAAGGTACTTGTCAAAGCATCAAGAACAGGTAGCCCTTGCTTTCTCAAGGTCGAGATGTAGCCGCGAATGCGACAGAACTGACGCGCCCCGTCAGCC
>JBHJIY010000153.1:0-10195 GCA_050042985.1 Phormidesmis sp.
TGGTTGGAGAAATCAGCCTGAGCGAGCTGGGCACGAGAAACGACCGCTTGGTTGGAGTCCGTCATTTATATAAGATGAAAATAACTTTCTGAGTACTAGAATCGCAGACTCTGCCAGCTGAGTACAACCCAACTGCACCTACATAGACATGCAACAGGTTCTGCGCAGCTCGCGATTCCACTCTCTTATTAAACCGACTGACAACCATGCTTTTGAATCCTCCAATGACCATGATGGCGTTCTTTCGCAAGAGCGAAGGCGTTTGGTTTACCCAGCGTACGGTGCATCATTTTGATGTTGTGGGGGATGAGTCGGGAGAATCTAACTTGATCGTGGGCGTAGTGCCAGCGGGCGAGCAGCGGGTGATTGATATCTGTAAGTCGCAAAATATTAACCCACAGCGGGCGGCAGGTGGGGCGAGCTTTGCCTGGCAGGCGAATCTGTCGGAAAATGCGCCGAGTTCTTCGGCGGCGGTGCTGGTAGATGTGCCGGACGATGAGACGGGGCTCTCGGGGAAATTGGTGCGCGATCGCGGCTACGTAGAAATGATTCCCGTTGTCAGTCGCTACTGGTTTGGCCAAGACGGCGTACTCACCATCGATACAGACTACGAAACGAACCAAGGCCAGGAGCGCTGCTGGTTCTTAACCGACGACTTTAGGGTCCGCGTCAGCACAGCCCGCATGATGGACGGCGTGAACCTAATGACCTACTGCTCCGAAAGGCGGTTTAAGACGCCAGAAGATATCGCGGCAATGGCAGCGAAGCATTCCGTCTAGCATTCCGTCTAGGACTCCATTCGGTATGTCTTGTTACGGAATGTGTATTTGTTTTTCATAAATTAGCGAGTGCCGCAGGCCATCTCGTATTGTGAAAGAAAGCAACACCCTTATAAAATTCTACGGCTGGATAATGTATCGCCCTTTTCTAGAGCATTTAGAAACCTCTCTTTCTCAAAGGTTCGACCTCACTAAGCGCTCTATTCCAGAAGGGCTAGAGTGCAACATCAGTGAGCGTGGCCGCAACCCAGCCAGCATTCAAAGCTGGTGCTACCAATGCGACGAGCTACGCAAAGCCCGCTACACCTACATTGATGCCGGCAAGAGCGCGCAGATTTTCAACAGCGTGATTTATCCTGGCCATCAATACGACTTGCCCCTACTTGGAATTGATTTCCTCTCATTCGGCGCGGTCAAAAATCTGATTGTCATGGACTTTCAGCCGCTATTTCAGGACGCAGCCTACCAGCAAAAGTACATTGCGCCGCTCCAAGCGCTGCATGACAAATATCCAGACCTCTCGCAGAATCTCGAAATGAAGTTCTACGATGCCAATCAGTACTTCTCTAAGTATTTACTCTTTGCTAAAACCGATCCTGAAACGGTGAAGACTCGCGTGCTAGAAGCTTTCAAAGACTACCTTCATCTCTACTGGGAGATGATGGCCGCCGCCACGCCAAATACAGACCGCGCAGCGATGGATCGAGTCGCCAAAGCACAACGTGACTACGACCAATACAGCGCTGAGCGTGATCCGGCTTCTGGCCTTTTTGGTAGCTACTTTGGTCACGACTGGTCAGAGCGTTTTCTGTACGGCTTTTTGTTTGAAGATGCGGTTCCTTTGGCTGTGAGTGCCAGCAAGTAATGCCTACTATCTATGAGCCATTTTTGGCGAGAGCACAAGCGCTGCTGAATGAGCATTTGGACATCAGTCCTTACCCTATTCCTGTCGGATTTGAATCCAAAAGTGCGGTGACTGGCAAGGGCAAGCGAGAAGCCACTGTAACGACCACGAGCTACGGCGTGCGTGCGCCCAAGCTCAGACAAATTCGTGCGGCTCACGTGCAGGGTGGCGTGGCGCTTCAGGTGCTGAACTTTGTGATTTTTCCAGAGCTGAACTACGATTTGCCCTTTTTCGGCGCGGATTTGGTGACGTTACCGGGTGGGCACCTCATTGCCATTGATATGCAGCCTTTGTTTCAAGATGAAGCGTATCAGGCGAAATATTCTCAGCCGATTATGGAGATGTTTCAGGGCTACCAAAAGCATTTGCCCTGGGGGGGCGATTTCCCAGAAGAAGCTCAGACCTTCTTCTCCCCTGCGTTTTTATGGACGCGCCCAGCCGATACCGCCGATGTAGAAACGCATGTGTTCAGCGCGTTTGAAGAATATCTTAAGGCGTACATCAAGTTCGTACAGGCGGCGGAGCCAGTGACGGACCCGGCACGGCTTGAAGCGATTAAGCAGTCTCAGCTCAGCTATGCTCGCTACCGGGCAGAGAAAGACCCGGCGAGAGGAATGCTAACTCGGTTTTACGGTCCGGAGTGGACTGAGGAATATATTCACGGCTTTTTGTTTGATTTGGAGAAAGACCCTCGGGTTGTGGTTTAGCTTCTCTCTCAATTCAAATACAAGTCCTGCCAGGTCAACGGCTCAGATGCAGGATTCTGACAAACCACTGGAAGCCAAGTCGCAAAGGGAAACTGCGGTTCTATCCCTTGCAGTTTCTCGCGGGCTTCTCGGACGGCTTGATGTAATGGCAACCCTTCGGAGAAGGCCTGGAGAAAGTTCTTGAGAAAAATTTGGGCGACCTGGTCGGGGATGGGGTGACGCATCACCACAAGCGGTGGCGTCGGTGCGTCGGATAGGTTTTGCAGCAAGGCGATGCCATCGCAGGTGTTGAAGATGGCGAGCTTGAGTCCGCGTTCTGTGGCTTTTCGTAGGCCGTATTTGAGGTCGTTGAGGGTGAGTCGGTCCCGCGCATTCAGCCGAATGTGCCCTGGATCTGTGGCTGCTTGGGCGGGCTCGCTGTGTCCAGCAAAAAAGAGAATATCCCACGAAGTATCCCACAGCTCATTGGTAACTTGTTGGCAGGTGGGCTCTGTGAGAAAGGTGAGCTTTACGTCTGGTAGAGCGGAGAGTAGAGCTTGGTCGGCATCGATATTGATGCCGGTACTGTCGCCTAGAATTGATAGAATTCGCACTTCTCTAGGGCTCTGCCCAGTGGCTGGTCGCTGACGGTAGGCGGGCTCGCTCACAATTAGCTCTGCCTTTGGGTAGCGCTCGAACCAGTTCCATACCTGAAGGGGTAGCTGTCTGAGTAATGGATCGTCAGTTTGCCAAAAGAATCGAATCGATTCGCTAGGTTGCAGCTCTTCTAGTAATTGTTCTTTTACGGGGCGAAACTCGGCTGAGTCGAGCCAGCAGTTAATTGCCTGTTCGAGCTGCTGGGCGGCTTTCTGGCATGGTGTGAGAATTTCTTGAAAGCTGACGTTAGTGATTTGAGCTTTTGGCGCTTGGATGCGGCTGGCCTGAGTGGCATCTAGGCAGTGGATGATTTTTCCGTAGGCTTGCTGCCACTGGTGATAGTGAGTTGCGATCGCACCATATTCTGGCAACCGCCCACTCACCTCCACATGCGGCACTGCCCCCTCCAACCCAATTTGCAGTGTGACCGATACGCCTTCATAGGAAGGCGCTGTCTTCTCTAAGGGCGCGAACTGACGCTGCGGGGCTGCATTGACCTTTAGCACTACCCTTTTACCAGCAGGCTGCTTAGATTCAGATTGACTTTGCTGGATGGGACTGAGTAGCTTCGTGAGTTCTTTTAGCTCGGTTTGATGCTGGCGATAAATCGTGATCTGCTCATCTTTGGCTGCCAGCTCTGCCTGATAGCGCGCTTCTAACGCACTCAATGCGGCAGCATATCCCTCACTTAGCTCCGCGTGAATCTGAGCTTTGTCTACCGTTTCAGGGGTGTCTATTTTCACCAGCACCATGCCATCGCCTTTGTTCTCAATGCTGCGAATAGAGAGCGGTGTGCCCTCATGCTCGGCCTGTACCTGCTTAAAGGTGGATAGAAAAGCAGAAAAGTCGAGTCCGTTGCGAAAGATGAGATCGACGGTGTGCAACACCTCCTGAAAGAGCTTGGCAAATTCTCCTGCTTCAAAGTCACCGCTATTAGGTCGTCTTTCCTGCGCCCCGTTGCAAAGGTAAACATGTGTACAAAGCACCTCATTTAGCCGTGTAGAAACGTCAATATTCCAGGCTTCTACGCAGGCCCCGGTAAGATGACTTCCTTGAAAATTAGTGCCTAGCGCCCGAACGCCAGAAAGGTTAGTCCGCTCTAGCCAAGCCCCGGTGAGGTCAGCACCTGTCAAGTCGGCTCCAGTAAGGTCTGCATCGGTCAACTCTGCATAGGCTAAATAGGCTTGCTGCAAGTCGGCCCGTCTGTAAGATTTGCCTTTGCCGCGATGGCTAACCAGTAAGTGACGGATATTGCGATCGCGTAGCAACGTCTGCCCTGGCCTCACAGAATCTAGCCCCTTAGCCCGGTAAAAATTCGTGTGTATTAGCTCAGCTCGATCAAAATTAGTCCCGTGTAGCACCGCTTTTGCAAAGCTTGCCCTGTGCAACTTAGCGCCGCGAAAGCTGGTACCACCGAATGTCCCCAGCGCGAGGGCGGCCCGTCTTAGCTGTGCGAATGATAGATGCTCTGCCAAAATTTGCCGACTGGTGTAGATAGTCGCCAGATACTTGACGCCGCTAAAGACGACAGTGGTCGCTTTAGCGAGCATCCCAGGCAAAAGTAGAACGCCTGGCAGGCTACTGAGGAGGGTGGTCAGGAGTAGTAAGCTCTCCCATCGATTGAGCTGTGGGCGATATACACGGTCGGTGATCTCTGCGGCACGACTTCGCTTACTGCTCAAATTACTGCTCAAGCTCACAACCAGCACAGCGCCCGCAAACACATTCGTAAGCATGCTCGCCCAAGCGGAGACACCCACTGTGCCCACAGCTTCTGCAAAGGTGTGATGATCGCCGTAAAGGACTTGCTCGGCACCGCCTAATAGCAAGGACTCTATTGCCAAGAACCCCACCCAGCCCAGAAATATAAATAACGTAGAGGCTATCAGCGCTATGTTGGGCCCTTTGAAGAAGAGCATTACGGTGAAAAGACACATCACCGTGTAGATGATGATGCATTCTTCCCAGCCCGTATGCGCTATGTTCTCTGGCCTTAAAATGACCGCGCTGATAATGCTGGTGGTTCCAATGTTGAGCCCTGTGAGCACCAGCAGCAGAATGAGCCCGATAATAATAAAGCGCCTAGAACTGGCGATCGCCCGCTCAAAGTTAGCGTCTGTGAGAATAGCCTCTTTAAAGTTGGTACCTCGCAGTTCAGCGCCGCTGAAGTTAGCGCCTGTGAGGTCTTGCCCTTTGAAGGAGCGACCATGAAGTTTTTGGTTTGAGAAATCACGCGCCATAGTCACGGCCCTTCGCGATCGCCAGCGTTAATGCCCATAGCTAATTTATGGGGTGGCAGCCCTTTTGTCTTGCTTTTGGGTCATCCTTTTGTAACGCTTCGGTTTTTTCCGTCGCCTTTGTAACACTATTCATCTACAAAGGATTCCCTTACAACGGACGAAAACGCTTGACGTATCTGCGATTGAGCTCAATGAGACTTTTATGAACTTTCTTGAACTTTCTTAGATAGTCGTCGCATCCGTTTTACTCTTTAAATACAAGAGCACATGCGTTTTAAACGTTTATTACTAGAAAGTCATTGTGCGAAAGCCGAATCTTAAGGGAGCTTCTCTGGGATTTCTAAAACGCTTAAAATGATGGCCGGGTAATGGCTCAAAAGAACCCGTCTCAGAATATTTGTTTTTCTGAGGGTTAACGTTGAAACACACTGTCCTTACAGATAGTTTCGACAGTCAAATATTAGGAGAATTTGGATCTATGTTTGATGCATTTGCAAAGGTTGTTTCCCAGGCTGACGCTCGGGGTGAGTACCTCGGCACTTCTCAGCTAGACGCGCTAGATGCCATGGTTGCTGATGGCAACAAGAGAATGGACGCAGTTAATGGCATTACTAACAACGCTTCTGCGATTGTTGCTAACGCTGCGCGCTCTTTGTTTGCTGACCAGCCTCAGCTCATTCAGCCCGGTGGTAACGCTTACACTTCTCGTCGTATGGCTGCTTGCCTTCGCGATATGGAGATCATCTTGCGCTATGTCACTTATGCAACGTTTTCTGGCGATGCAAGTGTACTGGACGACCGCTGCCTAAACGGTCTACGCGAGACTTACATTGCATTGGGTACACCGGGTGCTTCTGTGGCTTCCGGCGTTGAGAAAATGAAAGCGGCTGCGATCGCGATTGTTAGCGACAACAGCAACGTAACTAACGGCGACTGCAGCAACTTGATTGCTGAAATCGGTGGCTACTTTGACCGTGCAGCAGCAGCTGTTGCTTAGGTTTGTTTGAAGCACTCAGCGGTTTTGCCCGTGTGACTTAAGTGATTCATGTCTTGCGCTTTCATTGGTTTGAACGCTCTGGGCTTGGGTTATTTGAACTGGGGCGAGTCGTTTTTGAGCGCACAAGGCCGGTAAATTTTTACTGGTTTAGCGGTTCGTTTTTGCAAGGTTAGTTCAGGCATTGGCCTGAGCAGCTGTAAAGGCGGAAAGCTGTTGTAGAAAATGTTGACATCCTTAATTGGGAGATCTTTAAGACATGAAAACTCCTTTGACCGAGGCAGTATCCGCTGCTGATTCTCAAGGCCGTTTCCTAAGCTCCACCGAAATGCAAACTGCTTTCGGTCGCTTTAAGCAAGCAAAAGCAAGCCTCGAAGCTGCTCGTGGCTTGACTGCCAAGGCTGATAGCCTAGCGGCTGGTGCTGCTCAAGCTGTTTACAGCAAGTTCCCTTACACGACTCAAATGCAGGGCCCTCAGTACGCTGCTGATCAGCGTGGTAAGGACAAGTGCGTTCGTGACGTCGGTTACTACCTCCGCATGGTCACTTACTGCCTCATCGTTGGTGGCACTGGCCCTATGGATGACTACTTGGTTTCTGGTCTTGCTGAAATCAACAAGACATTTGACCTAGCGCCTAGCTGGTACATTGAAGCGCTTAAGTACATCAAATCTAACCATGGTTTGACTGGTGAAGCCGGTACTGAAGCGAATACTTACCTCAACTACGCGATTAACGTCCTCAGCTAAATTGGCGTGTTAGCCTCTGGTTCGGACAGCCTACTCTAGATAACTGTGTCTAGTATGCTAGTCAAATAATCAGTGGGTTAAACCTCAATTTTTCACCCAGAGAGATATGCGATTACTGGAAGCGTCTAGTGATTGTTTGTTTCTCTGGGTTTGCTATTGGAACCTACGCGTTCATCTTTTTTTGTGTGAGCGCGCGACCAACTAAGTAGACAGCGTTGAGTAAGCAAGTTGAGTAAGCAAGTTGAGTGATAATTTATCGGCTGGTTCTGGGGACAGTGCAGGCGCGCCACAGCTGACGCCAGAGCAGGCGATCGCAAACCTAAAGCAAACCGAAGATGGGGGCGATCGGTATTACGCCGCCTGGTGGATTGGCCGGTTCGGGGTTGAGACCTCTGAGGCGGTAGAGGCCTTGCTGGTCGCGCTAAAAGACGATCGCGATCGCGATACAGATGGAGGGTTCCCACTCAGAAGAAATGCGGCCCGTGCGCTCGGCAAGGTAGGAAACGCTACCGTCATCCCAGCGCTCATAGATTGCCTTAGCTGCGATGACTACTATGTTCGCGAAGCTGCTGCGCAGTCGCTAGAGTCTCTAGATGCTAAAGACGCCGTCTCACCCTTGCTTGCATTGCTAGCGGGCGGTGTAGAAGCGGCCATTGCGGTGCCCGGAAAGCCACACCTAGTGCAGCCTTACAACGCTATTTTGGAAGCGCTTGGCGGACTGGGTGATGCGAGCGTAGCACCCACCGTAGAACCGTTTTTGCAACATGATGTGCCGCAGGTGAAGAATGGTGCTGCTCGGGCGATGTATCAGCTGACGGGCGAAGGGCGGTATGCAGAAATTTTAGCCGAGACGCTGCGGTGTGACGATTTGCAATTGCGACGGTCGGCGCTGCTGGACTTGGGCGAGGTCGGTTACTTGCCAGCGGCAGAGGCGATCGCTAACACCCTCGCCGAAAACAGCATCAAACTCATCTCGCTAAAAGGCCTCCTCGAAAAACAAATCAATACCTCAGATTCACGCCTTTCTCCAGAGACCCGAAAGGTGATGACACTGATGGATTCACTGCTGTAACGATGCGACAACGATGTGATTAAGAGCGTTGGAGAATGCAACGCTACGAACTATGACTGATTCCAAGCAAAATTTGGAGACAGACGCCGGCACACGCCTTAACGCCAGGCTTCAGGCCGTGGAGAACGCAGATTCTGCGCAGTCCATGCTAGATGCGGTAGAAGCGCTAGCCGAGCTGAAAGACGAAGGCGCGATTGGCATGCTAATTCGGGTGCTGGGCTACAACAATCCGGGGGCAGCTGTCGCCGCCGTTGATGGTCTGATTCAGATTGGCACCCCTGCGGCTTCGGCGCTGCTGAACCAAATTGACGGCTATAACTATGGTGCTAGGGCCTGGGCACTGCGGGTGCTCGCTGGCATTGGTGATCCGCGTGGGTTGGATTTAATTTTGGAGACAGCGGCAGAAGATTTTTCGCTAAGCGTGCGACGGGCGGCGGCGCGAGGATTGGGCTCTATTCAGTGGGAGCAGCTATCGTCGGCTGAACGGTTAGGTGCGCAGGAGAAAGCGAGAGATACACTGCTGGGCATTGTGTGTGCGGATCCTGAGTGGGTAGTGCGCTACGCGGCTGTTGCTGGGTTGCAGGGCGTGGCGATGGCCGCTGTCAATGAAGGCTACGAGGCGTTGCTAGTGCCGATTGCTGAGTGCTTGCGATCGCGCATCCATCAAGATGAGACACTCGCTGTGAGGGCAAGGGCTGATTTAGCCATGTCCTACCTAGCAAGCTGGAGCACAGAATAATGTCTGCACTGAGCTATGCCATCATCGGGACCGGCGCGATTGGCGGATACTTTGGCGGGCGATTGCAGCGTGCGGGTTGTGACGTTCACTTTCTGTTGCGCAGTGATTATCAGTATGTGCGCCAATCCGGTTTGCGAATTGACTCAATTGAGGGTGATTTTGTTCTTCCGCAGGTAAAGGCTTACAACAATCCAGCTGATATGCCGCCCGTTGATGTGGTGATTGTGGCGCTGAAAACAACCCACAATCATCGACTGTGGGCGCTGTTGCCACAGATTAAGCCAGGCGGTGCGATTCTCTCTTTACAGAATGGATTTGGCGTAGAAGCGCGCATGGCTCAGCAGCTAATGGCTCAGCAGCTAACTGCTCAACAGCTAAAAGAGACCAAGAAACTTGGGCCGACTGTGCTGGGGGGCTTATGTTTTATCTGTTCTAATAAAGTAGGGCCAGGACACTTTCACCATATGGACTACGGCAAGATTCTGCTGGGGGCACACACCACAGACCATCAACCTGGCGCACCAACGCCCTTGATGAAGTCAATTGCAGCGGATTTTCTGGCAGCGGGTGTTCCGGTTGACCTAACCGATGATCTGCCGATGGCGCGCTGGGAAAAACTGGTGTGGAATGTGCCGTATAACGGACTTTCTGTGGTGCTAGAGGCGACGACAGAAGAGATGATGGCGGATGAAAATGTGCGATCGCTTATTTTGACCCTGATGGAAGAAGTGGTTGCGATCGCCAATGCCTGGGGACAAAACGCATCACCAAATACTCGTCGAAGTCTCCCTCCTGACGTCATCACCACAATGTTTACGCAGACAGAAAGTATGCCACCCTATCGCACCAGCATGAAAATTGACTATGACGAAAAGCGACCTCTAGAAATAGAGGCAATTTTCAAAAGCCCAATAGGCGTGGCTCAAGCCCTAGGGGTCTCTGTCCCTGCAATGGTGGTTCTCTATCAGCAGCTGGCTTTTTTGAACCCCCAGAAATCAATCGATTGATGCCGCTGTAGCGCAGCGTTCGATAGGCAAATCAATAATAAATTCGGTGCCGCTTCGGCCATCAGAGCTTAGTGAGATTTTCCCTTGGTGCTTGTTGATGGTTTGATAAGCGAGCGATAGCCCTAGCCCCGTCCCTTCGCCAACGGGTTTCGTGGTGAAGAACGGGTCGAAAACTTTCGTTTGAATCTGTTCAGGAATTCCAGGCCCAGTGTCCTTAATACTGACGCGAATTGGCTCTACGGGATTGACTATGCAGTGGCTGTAGGAAAATGCCAACAGATGAGGCATCGGAGTCGAAAGCGCTCGAAGTTTCTGAAGCCATAGCCCGAGCGCTTAATCAGCTTCAGCTTGTTGTTAATGCCTTCGACA
>JBHJIY010000154.1:0-45074 GCA_050042985.1 Phormidesmis sp.
ACTTCAGCTGACTTGGGCATCAAATATTCGAGCATTGGTCCTTCAAACGCTTTCACTAAAAAACACCCTAAACCGTCAAGGACTCATCTTTTTAGTATCCTAGCGGCTTTTGCTATTTAATATCCAAAAGCTATGTCCAGCCGCGAAGTCGGTAGATGACGAAACCCACATATTCTTTCATCGCCTTGGTGAAGTTGAAGGTGGCGTTTGCGTCTGGCAATAGTGACAAAATGCGACCTTCTAGGCTGTGGTTTTGGTTGTCAGCTGGAACCAAGTAGTCTGTCGGGGCTGGAATGATATCGATGTTGAGCTTTCTGAAAATGGCGGCAGCACGGGGCATATGAATAGCGGAAGTCACTAGCAGCACTGAGTTTATAGACTGGGCTTCTAATATTCGTTTGACGTTGACGGCGTTTTGTCTAGTGTTTAGTGATTTGTCTTCTGTCAGAATGTCGGTAGCGGGCACGTTCATGGTGAGCACAATTTCTTTCATGTCGCTAGCTTCGGAGCTGCCGCTACCGCCTCGCCAAGTGACTCGTCCGCCGCTGAAAATGATTTTTGGCGCGCGTCCTTGGTTGTAGAGACGGGCTCCGTAGAGAACGCGATCGCCCGCTTCCAAAACTTCTACCCAGGGCCGAGGCGCAACTTGTGGTGCGGTTGCGCCGCCTAGCACCACAATCGCATCGGCAGTAGGCACTGGATTTGGTGGGAGGTACTGCTGCTCTAACGTACCGACGAGCTTGTCGCTAACGAGAGGGTTACTGGTGGAGAATAGGATGAAAAGGGAGAGTGCGATCGCCCATGTAGCCCGCTTAGGATGCTTCCAAATCCAAACCAGTCCAAGTGCCATCAGCAGACAGCTCATGCCAACCGGGTATACAAAAAGCGGCAGCAGCTTCGACAGAAAAAACATAAGACAGAAAGTACAAAGACGACTGCGAAACTATTTGTTGAGGCGTCTCATCCGCGCTTTCTTTCTACGTTCTATGTACCGGCGTTGTGCGGCATTGCTTTTGAGAAAAGTAACTTCCCAGTGCGGGTTCACATTAGAGCCATCTGGGTCTGGTCGTTTGAGCTTGTCTGCTGGGGGTTTACCTTTTGGCCCATCGGAGGGACTGCCACCTTTCATCTGCCACCAGGCGCTGACGATGCCACCTGCAATGCCACCAATCGCCCCAAAGATAATGCTGAAGGGCACAGGATACTGAAAAAATATAAATACCAGCAGGAATATCAGCCAGATTTTGAGTGCTGCTGGAATGATTAAATCAGCCACGGCAATGAGTCTCGTGTGTGTTGCGGAAGGCGAAGCGATGACTATGTCCTTCCCAGGGAAGATCGCTAGATGCCAGCCTTCTGTATTTGGGTGCCCTCAATATATATGCAAATGCGCGGGTCTGGATATTCGGAAGTGTACGGGGCAATTTTTACGTTCTACGCTTCTACTGTGCCGGAAAGCTCCGGGATAGCAGCGACTGAATCTCTTCGACAGAATGAGTTGTGTCTACAACTATGACTGGATCGGCCTCGGTGAAAGGCTCCATGGACTGTTTGGCCAATACGGCAGCGGTGGCGTCGGCAATGTCACCACTGCGTTTTTCTACGCGAGATTTGAGGACTTCGGGTGGGGCGGTGCAGTGGAGAAAGGTGATGGGCAGGCTGTTGGCATTGGCCGCAGTGAGGGCTTCTTGGCGTTTGGCTTGGCGATCGAATTTGGCATCTAGAATGATGCGATCGCCTCTTTTCGCCAGCTGCACACCTAGCTCAATCAATCTTGAATACGTCTTATCCGTCATCTCCGGCGTATAAATTTCATCGCCGCCCTTCTCGTGCAAATCTATCCCGGCTAAATGCTTACGCACCGCGTCCGAACGTAAGCGAATAGCATGCGACTGCTTGGCTAGCTGCTGAGCGGTCGTGCTTTTCCCAGAGCCCGATAGCCCAGACATCACGGCTAAGCTACCTTTTTTTTTTTCACGTAAGACCATGCGAGTGTGTAGTATTTCGCAGCTCTTTCACTGGCTGCTTTTTTATCCGCATCCGAAACAGATGGGTCGCCGAGCATGAACGATGTTACTTTTGCTCGTACGTAAGACTGACGACTGACATATAGAGGCAAAATTTCTAACCCTTCATAGTCGCCGGTATCTTCTACGTATTGATTCAAAAATGCCTTGCTGAGGTCTTCGCGCCCAGCCACTTCCAGATCCATCACGATATAGGCAATGTCAAACATGGTGTCGACAAAGCGAAACTCTTCGTTGAACTCAATGCAGTCGAATAGATAGATCGTGTCTTCCCATTCGCAAATGTTGCCGAGGTGCAAATCGCCGTGGCAGGCGCGAATTTTGTCCTGGTCTAGGCGTTTTTGAATAAGGGCTTGTTCCGTCTCAAAGAAGCTGTCGGTGTAGGCTTTGGTTTCGTCGAACTGCTTTTGAGTTTGTGGGGCTTCTACCGTGACACTTTCGCCGGTAAAGCTGCCGGTTTGATCGTAATTTTCGTCGATGGCGCGGCGGATTGCAGGGCCGGTGCCGTAGGTGCGCACGTGGTCGCTGGTTTGCGTGGCTTTGTGGAAGTTTGCGACGGTGGTGGCGAGCGATCTCACCTTCCCTTCATCTATTAGCCCCTGCGAGAACTGATCGCTCAGCAGCGCCGACTGCGGAAATTGCCGCATCTTCACCGCGTACTCAATCGGGTCGCTATTCCCACTAATTTCTGCCTTGTCTTCGCTACCTGTAATCGGCACCACCCCTACATACAAAGCACCTGCGCCCGTTTGATTTAGCCGAATCTCTTCTTCACAGAAATGCTTTCGTTTTTCTAGTGTGGAATAGTCCAAAAAGCCAAAATTCACAGGCTTTTTGAGCTTGTAAACGTAGTCTCCAGTCAGCATCACGTAAGAGACGTGCGTTTGCATAAATCCGATTGGCTCGTTCACCGCATGAGGATAAAACTCAGGCTGAAGCATTTGCTGGACGAGAGTAGGAAGCGCAGAGTCGGTCATAGCTAACTGTTGGGTGGCGATCGGCTCAGCCATTATGCCAGCTTCGCGAGGCTTCTTCTTATAGATACACCTAATAGATCGCTATCAATCGCAGTGCGCCCACTCCATAGACTCCAAACCCGACAGGCCGTCAACCCTATTTCTGAGAGGGCCCTGAAGATTTCCTGGGTGCAGTCATCTCATCCTATTTGCTTACTCTCAGTCACCCCTTAATTCTTCTTCAACTGACGTCCTTTCACGGATGGCATTGTTGAATCAATGAAGCAAACACATTAATTCTTCGGAGCCAACTCATGAAAAACATTCTCTTTTCCGCGCTTGCCCTCACTGCTACTACGTTGACTTTTGCGCCCGTTGCTAATGCCGCTGAAGCTCTGTCTTCCTCCATTCAGCAAAATCGCCTGGAATTTTTAGACACGCAAACCAAAGCCGTAGAAAATATCCAAGAAGCTCGTCTCTCCTTTCTCGAAAGCCAAACCAAAGCTGTTGAAGACATTCAGATAACTCGTCTCTCCTTTCTCGAAAGCCAAACCAAAACTATCAGCGATATCCAAAAAGTTCGGCTAGAGCAACTCAACAGCCAAACTAAAGCCATCGAGAATATCCAGGAAGCCCGCCTTTCCTTCCTCGAAAGTCAGACCAAGGCCATCGAAAATCTCCACGAGACTCGGTTAGAAGAAAGAGCTCGTCGCAACAAGAGCGGCCTTTACTAAGCTCTCTAGCTTTTGTAGTTGGTTGGGCGACTATCAGTTGCAGAGGCACTGAGCTGAACCACACTGAGTCGAATCCGCTCAGTGCCTCAATGTGTCGGGCTGGATACGTCGCAGCTAGTAAGCTGAGTGATGATAAGCTTGCCGCGTAGTCTCTATCAAAGACATAAATGAAAAAACTGGTCAAGAAAGCCGTTGTTTGCTGCTCTGCTGTTACGCTTGCTTCAACGAGTAGCCTCACTTTCTTAAATGTTGCGAAAGCAGTCGATAGGTGCAATACACCGGCTATTCAGGAGGCGTTAGATGAAAATGTGACTGCCATGATTACAGATGGCTTTAAGTTTCCTACTCCTGTTGAAGTAACAGCTTCAATTGATCGGTGCCTTTATTACGAAGATGAGGATTTCAACTTGGTTACGGCACGCGTCACGTGGATAGGAGCCTCAGAGGCTGAAGCGTACGATACAACGATCTACGCCGCCCAGAGTGAGGAGGCCTGGGACTATAGACTGCTTGGCGCAAGTAACAATGCGAGAGACTACATGTTTTCTGTCAGCAGCTGGTTTCCTTCTTTGACGGGGACAGGTCGGTTTGATGGTTCATTCACTGGACCGCGCCGTGGTCCATTCAGATAGTTAGCTGATTTCTCTTTATTCCCAGCCAATCCGAACGATTGCTACCTGTAACAAAGGCGCTCAATGAACATGCATTGAGCGCCTTTGAACATTTATAGCCTAGCTAATGAACATTTATAGCCTAGCTAACGCTTTTCTAGGAAGCAGCCTCTGCTTCAGCCGCTTCACCGTCAGCAGGCACTGCTGCTTCACCTTCTTCATCCGCAACCGTTGCGGTGCGAGGAGCCAGTACAGAAACCACCAGTAGTTTATCGTCGGCTGCAATTGAGCTACCTTTAGGGAGCTTAATTTCGCCTACGTGAAGTGCGCTACCAATCTCCAGCTCAGAAACGTCTACATCCAGAGACTGAGGAATTGCATCGGGTGGACACTTGAGTTGCACTTCGGTCATCACCATGTCTAGCGTGCCACCTTGATTGGCCACACCAACGGCTTCGCCCACAAAGTTAATCGGCATGCTCACTTCAATAAAGTCCTGAGAAGCAATCGAGAAAAAGCTGAGGTGGTGCAGCTTATTTTTCCAAGGGTGCTTTTGCACTTCGCGCAGGATAACTTTGCCGCTCCAGTCGCCATCAGTCACGTTTACAGTGATGACTGACTTGTTGACGGTAGCTTTGCGCAAGAGCGCTTCAGCATCGTAGTTGCTGAGCTTCAGTGCCATTGAGCTAGAGCCGTCGTGTCCGTAAAGTACGGCGGGCAAAGTGCCTTCGCGACGGAGTTTTTTGGGCTTGTCTTCCGGTGCACGCTGGGTGCAGTCAATTGTTAAATCCATGGGAGTAGTGTTCAGTCTTTAGTGAGTCGTCTGCAAGTGAAATGAAAAGCGAGTTAAGGCCAGACAAGCCCGAGGATCTATAGTACCTGATGGTGGGGCGATCGCACAGTCCTCGCATGGTGCCAATAACGTGGCAGATCTATCGCACAGTGTCTCCTCAGGCGTTAGGAAGATCTCGTTGGCCTTTTTGTCTTACGCAACGACCTTCCCAAAAGCACTGGTGTGCTCTTCGAGGAGTGCTCGCTTTGGCCCATGAATAGGATCTTCTACGATAATGGTTTGATCGCGGCTCGGCCCCAACGATACGATCGCAATGGGTGCTTCGATCAATTTAGCCAAAAACTCTAGATAGTCTAGCGCTGTCTCGGGTAGGTCTTCTAGCGTTCGGCAATGCTCTGTAGACTGCTTCCAGCCAGGCAGCGTTTCATAAATGGGCTTACAGCGGGCAAACTGTTCAGCGCTGCTAGGCAAGTCGGTGCAGCGTTGGCCATCTAGCTCGTAGGCCACGCAAACTTTGATTTCCTCTAGATTATCCAGCACATCTAGCTTGGTAATAGCCAAACAATCTAAGCCGTTGATACGTACTGCGTAACGGCCGACTATGCCATCAAACCAGCCGCAGCGACGACGACGACCGGTGGTGGTGCCGAACTCTGCGCCGATTTCGCAGATCATGTTGCCTACTTCGTCGCTGAGCTCTGTGGGGAAGGGGCCTTCACCGACTCGGGTGGTGTAGGCTTTGGCCACGCCGATGACACGGTCGATAGTGGTAGGGCCTACGCCGGAGCCAATGCAGGCACCGCCTGCTACGGGGTTCGATGACGTGACGTAGGGATAGGTGCCGTGGTCAAGATCGAGCAGGGTACCCTGCGCACCTTCAAAGAGGATGTTTTTCTTTTGCTGGTGCGCGTTGTAAATTTGCAGGGAGCTGTCGGTGATGTGCGATCGCAATCTATCCGCATAGCCCAAGTACTCTGCCAGCACCTCATCGACATTCAAAGGCTCCAACTCATAGAGCTTCTCCAGCACGATATTTTTGGCATCAATCGTCCATTTCAGCTGCTCTGCAAACGCATTTTTGTCCATCATGTCGATGACGCGGATACCCGTGCGCTCAGACTTATCGGCGTAGGTGGGACCGATACCGCGCTTGGTGGTCCCGATTTTTTTGCTGCCGCGTCGCTCCTCTGCCGCTTGGTCAATCAAGCGGTGGTAGGGCATGGTGACGTGCGCCGTCTGCGAAATAAATAGATTTTTAGAAGAAACGCCTAGCGCCTCGACCTTGTCCAACTCAGCGATGAGTTCTTTGGGGGCAATTACTGTGCCGCTACCGATAATGCACTCGGTCTCGGGGTAAAGAATACCCGATGGAATCAGATGTAGCTTGAAGGTTTGTCCTGAAACGACAACGGTGTGGCCAGCATTGACGCCGCCCTGATAGCGCACAACCACGTCTGCTGACTTGCTGAGCAAGTCTGTGATTTTGCCTTTACCTTCATCGCCCCACTGAGCGCCGATAACAATAACGTTAGCCAAGGGAATACATTGCTAGAGTTCAACCAAACAACAATTATCGCCAAGCTGTGAGCGTAGTGTCAACTGTCGATGGCAACTCGTAGCCACTTGTTTCCTCTGTAGTGAAGCAGGGCAGTGAAGTGGACGCCCCTCTCCTCAAATGGCGTAGTTATGAGGTACAAGAGAAAGTATTAAGTTTAAGTACTTTTATCTATAAACTCACACATAATAAGCACTCGCCTCATTCCGCCTTTTCAAGGCCTATAAAAACTTCTTTGACCTCTCATCCAGGGCCATCTTGATTTCTGTTAGCGCTACTAGTACATAGCGATGGCGGTGGCCTTGCTTTCTAGTACTTTTTTCAGACTTCACTTCTTGCCGCGCCAAACAAATACGCCAACAAAAGTTATAGAGGGCCATCACCATGAGCTTATATGCAGAACTCCATCGGCATTTAGGTGGATCCGTCGTTCCTAGAGTGCTGTGGCGCTATTTTGAGCGCAATCGTCCTGATATTTCAGATGAGTTCGACGGCTACGCCGCTTTCGAGCAGTTTTATACGCAGCCAAAAGACACGCTCGAAGAGTATTTACAGCTTCATACCTTGGTAGAAAGTGTTCAGACCAAAGAAGCTTTGCCTTATTTTATCTACCGCCTGATTCGCGGGGCATATATTTTCGAGAACCTGGCTTACTTAGAGCTACGCTACACCCCTTTTTACCGCACGCCCAGTCGGCTTAGCCAAGCACAGCGAGTTGATGCCATGGCCGAAATTATTGAGGTGGTGGGCCGAGCGAGTCAGCAGAGCGAATATCCGGTGGTAACCAAGCAAATTCTTTGTTTGCACTCTAGGCTGCCTTACGAAGTTAACCGAGCGACACTGGAGCTAGCTTCTCAGTATCCTGAATACGTCTGCGGTATAGATGTTGCCGGTGGCGATGCGGCTTACAACATTGAAGAACTTAAGCGGTTGTATTCTCACGCTCAGAGCTTGGGGCTCAAAACGACGGGCCATCTTTATGAAACTAAAGATGGCTGCTATCCAGAGCTGCTGCCCTACCTTATGCGTATTGGACACGGCATCCAAATTCCGCTGCACTACCCGGAGCTACTCAAAGAAGTGGCTGCCCGTGGGCAGTGTTTGGAAGTGTGCCCTACTACCTATTTGCAGACGGGCACCCTGCAAGAAATCAGTCAACTTAAGGCGGTATTCAACCGCTGCTTTGATGCGGGTGTAGATATCGCCATCTGCACGGACAATGCGGGTCTGCACAATGTTCGCTTGCCTTTTGAGTATGAGAACCTGCTGACCCATGACGTGATTGGCTTCGATGGGCTTAGAGCGTGCCAGGCAGCTGCTTTTAAGCATTCGTTTGCTTGGCCACATCCACAGCAGCCATCTTCTTTGATTTCTAACTTGCTGAGTGAAAAGGTGGGCGCTTGGGAGAGTAGTCGGGAGCAGCCAGTGGGTAGACGGTAGAGTGGCATGGCCTCGACCACAGATTTGGGTGACTACAGATGTCTTGCTTACGTACTGAGTCTGTCTGGCTTTAACTGGGCGTAGGCCGGCAATGGCAAGTTACTAGAGTTCTGTTGTTCAACTCTATTTGCTATGACCAAAACGCCGACGATGGCGGCCAGAATCGGTCCACTAACAGCGTAAATATTACGCACTTGCCGCTTGTTGAGGGGGACTTTTTGTGCTCTAAACTCTTGAGAGTTGTAGACAATTGCGTTGGTACCTTTGCCAGTAGGGCAAATTCTAAAGCTGCGCAGCGGAATCAATGGCAGGTAGGTAAGTGTGATCCATTCTGTGGTGATGTAGGAGCCGTCGGTATCTTCATCGCGTTTGCCGTAGAATTTGGTGCCGCAGCCTTTAAGCGTAAATGGCATGTGACCTTCGCTCCTAGTGTGTGGTTTGCGTTTTTGTTGTCCTAGGGCGGCTACAGCTACAGCCTGGTGATTTCCTGATAGTGGATTTCCTGACAGTGATTGCTTAAGATTCCTCTTGAGTTTCGTCCATGCTTTCTAGGACTTTGTCTTGAAAGGTGGCGTCTTGGCTGGCAAGTCCGAGTATTTGCATGTATTCCGGCATGGTGAGGCCATTGGCTTGAATGATAGCGATCGCATCTGCTTCGATAGACTGCTCAATTTTGAGCGCTTCGGCGTTGGTTTCGGCAGCGAGTATTTCGGCTTCGCGATCGCTCAGTAGCTCCAACACCTGTAGGTAAGCCTGAGAAAACTGACCGATTTTTTCGGCGGCAATATCTACGCTTTCATCGACAGTCGCTGCTCCTTCGGTTGATGTAGCGGTGGGCATTACTGTGTTTTCTGCCAGGCTTTGGTCCGGAAAGCTCACCAGCATCATTACGCAAACAACTGTGACACTAGCGGTGAGCGCGAATCCATACGAGAGCCGAACTAAGAAGCCTTTGAGCTGATTTTGGAACTGTTTCAACATTGCGTGAATGCTTCCTTTGTCCAGTGTGCGATCTGGCGAATCGAGAAAAAATCTGTTAATACTACCGATAGTGGCCATGGGTTCGCCTAGACTGACTACAATTATTACTGAGTATAATTACAGATTAATCGCCCATGTTAGGTAGCCAAGCTTCCGAGAATAAAGATCAAAAGACATTGCCATTGACCCATGACGATGCTCAAAATGATTTGTCTAAGCGGGAGCTACAGATTGTAGAGCTGGTAGCAGCTGGGCTAACCAACCAAGAAATTTCTGAGAACTTGCAGATCAGTAAGCGCACGGTCGATAACCATGTGAGCAATGTGCTGAATAAAACAGCCACTGGCAATCGAGTAGCGCTGGTGCGGTGGGCGTTGCAGTCTGGCAAAGTGTGTATCGATGAGCTGAACTGCTGTAGCTTGCCTGATCCAGAAGGCACTTGAATCTGTTAGTGAGCTTGGAGCAAAGGGAGCCTGGGCCAGAAGGGCCTTAAGATGTACAGGCGATAGACAAGCGTAAAGCAAACAATTTATGAGTAGCAGTATTCAAGCCATTCGCGGTACCCGCGATATTTTGCCATCCGAGTCTCCCCTGTGGGCCAAGATAGAAGAGCTGGCTCGGCAGACGTTAGCAGACTACGCCTATCGAGAAATTCGCACGCCTGTGTTCGAGCAGACTGAGTTATTCGCTCGTGGCATTGGCGAGGCGACAGATGCGGTTGGTAAAGAGATGTATAGCTTTGAAGATCGCGGTGGACGTTCGATTGCGCTGCGACCTGAAATTACGGCTGGCTTGGTTCGTGCGTTCATTCAAAACAAGCTATTTGCCCAAGGCGGCGTACAGCGACTGTGGCACTAGGGGCCCGCGTTTCGCTATGAAAGGCCTCAGGCCGGTCGGCAACGGCAGTTTCATCAGCTTGATGTGGAGATTTTGGGAAGCCGAGATGCGCGGGCAGATGTGGAGATTATTGCGATCGCAACCCAGCTGCTAAATACCCTTGGCCTCAAAGCCCTTAGCCTAGACCTCAACTCCGTCGGCAGTGGCGAAGACCGACAAGCCTACCGCGATGCCCTCGTTGCCTACTTCACTCCTTACAAAGACGAGCTAGATACAGACTCTCAAGACCGCCTCACGCGCAACCCGCTGCGCATTCTCGACAGCAAAGACAAGCGCACCCAAGAAATCGTCGTTGATGCGCCTAGCCTACTCGACTACCTCAGTGACGACTCCCAACGCCACTTTGACGCTGTACAGCAGCACCTCTCCAACATCGGTATCGACTTCACTATCAACCCTCGCCTGGTGCGCGGCCTCGATTACTACACCCACACCGCTTTTGAAATCCAATCGTCTGACCTAGGTGCACAGGCAACTGTATGTGGCGGTGGCCGATACGATGGCTTAGTTTCGCAGCTTGGCGGACCCGATACACCTGCTATTGGTTTTGGTATGGGGATTGAGCGTTTGATTATTTTGCTAGAGCAGATGGAACGCTACAGCACAACGCCAGAGCTAGACATATATTTGATTTCGCGAGGTGAAAAAGCTGAGTTTCAGTCTTCACAGTTGGCCAATCAGCTGCGTCAGGCAGGATATTCGGTAGAGGTTGACCTTAGTGGTAGTGCTTTTGGCAAGCAATTCAAGCGGGCGGATCGCAGTGGGGCTGTTGTCGGTCTGATTTTGGGTGATGCGGAAGCAGAAGCCCAGAAAGTACAGCTCAAGTGGTTGGCTTCTGGCGAGCAATCTGAACTTGCTCAGGCTGACTTGCTAACGCGTACAGACGATATCAAAGCTCAGATTGCTCAAGCGCGTCAGTAATTGCCCCAGTTTTTTCTCACCTTTCTTCGTGGCTGCGCGAGCCGTACAAAGCCAGAGCGGAGCCTCTGCGTAGCGGATAGTCAATCGTCGTAAGCCGGTAACACGGGAAGCAGCTCTGCTGCGGTGAGCTGACGACGCATTTTATTGGCGACTTCAATAAAGGCGGAAGCTTCGTCATCATCTTCGGCGAGCTTGTGGTAGTCATCGTTAGTGAGTTTCTCTAGAAGCTTTTGTAGGGCGTCGGCTTCAGCCGTAGATAGCAGCGCATTTACTTTGATTCGAGGCTGTGAGCGGCTATTGGGGGAGAAATTCATAGCGTCCGTTCGATTGAATATTTGATAGGAAAATTAGCCTATCCATTTTCTCAGGGATAGGACGCGATGAGTGTAATCACTGATGTTCTGTAATGTTGAAAATCCCAGTGAAGTGACATTGCAATGTCACTTCACTGGGAGAAACCCATATTATGACTGCTCTTCTAGGTAAAGCAGAAAGCTCATTAGCTCTTCGTCGGTCAGCTGTTGACGCGATCGCTTTCCGTAGGTCTTTTCCAAATACTCTCGACCTTGCACACTCGTCCATCCCAGTCTTGTTAGCTCTACATCTGTTTGCGCAATCACGTCGGAGAGATCGACCGGCATCGCGCTTGCATTGAAGTTTTCGAGCGCGATCACTGCTGCCGATACTTTATTATCAGGCGGCGTAGGGGGTTCTTCTTTCACGTCGTCAATGGGTGGCCCCAGGTCTTCCTCATCTTCTGTGACCAGTTCCTCTGGTTTGGTGAGGTCATCTTTAGTGAGGTCATCGCTATTCTGTAATATTTCGGTCTGCTGACCAGTAGACGTGAGCGTTGTGTCTGGTAGCTCAGAGACTACCAAGACCTTTTTCTCGGTAGTGGGTTTGGCTGTGGATTCGGTTTTCTGTGAAGTAGGTGCAGGTTTTGATGGTGCGTCGGTAGGCTGAGAGCCGTCCGCAAAAATTCCTAAAACGGCTAACGCGCGATCGCGTGCTTTGTCTTCCGCGATTTGCACATCCACACTGCTTGCCAGCCCACTTCCGAGCGGATTACCCTGGCTGCTCGCTACTGCGCGCACAACGTATTGCCCATCGTGAATAGAAACTAGCTCGGCAACGAGACCACCTTCAGGATATTGAGTTCTAAATTTATTGAGAGAAGTGACCACAGAGCTGTCCTTAGCAGGTTGAATAGCTAGTTGAATCGAGAGCAGAAAAAGTGCTGAGATGAAAAGCTGACATAGACATGAGCGTACGATGTCGGCTATCCGAAAAAGCGTAGCGCTAGCGTTCCGATCTATTCTAAAGAGAGGCAGGCATTCGTGCGATGACTTGCTAAGCTTGCCTTCTCCAGAACATCCCTTCAGCTACTACATGCTAGACCGCCTGCTTGAAATGTCTCCCACATTGGGAGGCGATACTTTATTATTGCTGCCTGTCCTGATCATGCTAGAGCTAGTGCTCTCGGCAGACAATGCGATCGCGCTTGCTGCGATCGCTCAAGGCCTCGACACAGAAGAATTGCAAAAAAAAGCCCTAAACATCGGTTTGATTGCTGCTTTTGTTTTGCGTATTGCGCTGATTTTAACCGCAGGCTGGGTGCTGAAGTACTGGCAGTTTGAAATTGCGGGTGCGCTGTATTTGCTGTGGCTGGTATTTCAGCACTTTACGAGCGACGAGGATGAAGACGGTGGGAACAGTGGCCCTAAATTTGGCTCCCTGTGGCAGGCTATCCCAACGATTGCGCTGACAGATTTGGCCTTCTCTCTCGATAGTGTGACGACTGCGATCGCTCTTTCCAAAGACGTCCTCATCGTCCTCCTTGGCGGTACCATCGGCATCGTCGCTCTCCGCTTCATGGCTGGCCTCTTCATCCGCTGGCTAGAAATCTACGTTCACCTAGAAGATGCAGGCTTCGTCACAGTTGCCTTCGTCGGCCTACGTCTCATCGTACGAGTGGTCGACCCAGAATTGGTTCCCCCAGAATGGGTCATGGTCTCTCTCATCTTCAGCTTATTTGCATGGGGCTTCTCGAAAAAAGTCGATACCTCCACCATTGCAAAGTCGGAAGTATCTGTAACTATTCCTGACTTATCTAGCGTGGTCGCAGAGCCTGACTCAACAGAAGATTTAGTGAAAGCAGGCGAAGATAAGCAGCCAGAAGCTATTTAATCTGCGTCAGATACGTTGCTCTCTACTTTTATCAAGCAGCCTTTTAGTTCTGACTACTCTCGACTCTTGTGCAATCTGTGTGCTTTTTGTCTTCGACATCGTTTTGCGCAGGACGTGTCTTCAAAAAATCGACGAAGTCTATGACGACTTGTTGCTTGTCTCCAGATAAAGTGCGCCAGCTGTTGATGAGTAGCTGTTCAGTTGTCATTGCTCTACTCTTTATGCTGCTGCTTTAACTCTAGTGCGATTCTATAGAGTTTCTACCAGAGCTAATTTGAGGTTATTTCAAGAACGTTTTCGGGCTTGGCAACGATGGCGAAGCCTCTTGGTACAAGAATCGCAAGTCCCACATCTCATCCCCTTCGCCTCCTTCTTAAATCCAAACGCCTGTAGCAAAACTTGCCATCGACACTGCTTGCTAAACAAATAGCGCTTCATCAGCTCCACAGCTGAAGGCTGATTATCTATCCGAATTTTTCGATTTTTCTGCAGTCTGTAAGTGAAAGGATCGGTCCATTCCAGCTGTCCGTTTCGGTGTAATAACGCTAAGGCTTGCGCACCTTCTTTGAACTGTGACTTTACGTCTTCAATCGATCCTTCTGCTGGAATTTGACGAATGAGCTGAATGGCTGAGCGCTCCATCAGCTGAGCTTTCTGCTCAAAAAACTTCCACCGCTGCTTGTCTTCTGGTGAAAAGACCCCAGTGGGTTCGCTGACTAAGGCAAGGGCAACAGCAGGTTTCCCGTCTCTACCGCCTCTGCCCACTTCTTGAACATATTCAGAGAGTAAGCTGGGCACTTCGTAGTGCGCTACCCATCGACAGTCTGGCTTGTTGATGCCCATTCCAAAGGCCGAAGTGCACACTACAAACTGGCATTCTCCTTGAATCCACTGCGATTCGATGCGTCGACGCTGCGGGGCGGCAAGCCCGCCATGGTATGCCTTCACCTTGTATCCTGCCTGGGCAAACTGCTTTGCTAATGCTTCGGTGCCTCGTCTGGTGCGGGCGTAAATTAATCCAGATTGTTTGCCCTGACGTTGGATGAATTGGCTAAGTGCATTTTTTTTGCCTCTGGGTGTCCACGTAGGGCGGACAGACAGGTGCAAGTTACTGCGGTAGGGAGTGAGGCGGATGACTTGAGGCGATCGCAGCCTCAACACACTGCGCAGGGTCTTCTGTGTGATGGGATCAGCCGTAGCGGTGAAAGCTGCGATCGCAATCTTTGTCCCTTCTGGCCTATTTGCCAACAGCGCCGGACGAACGGCCCCGAGCCTCCGGTAAGTTGGCCGGAAGCTATCGCCCCACTGCGTCAAACAGTGCGCTTCATCTAGCACCAACGCATTAATTTTGATATGAGGCTGAATTAAAATCTCCCATACAGGCTGACTCAGCAGCGTTTCTGGCGATAGATAAAGCAGTCGAAGCCTATTATTTTCTAGGGCTTTCATCGTACGCCAGCGTGCTTTAGCGCTCAGTTCACTGTGCAACGCGGCGGCGGCTAGCCGTTTGTCGGCAAGTTCTTGTACCTGATTCTCCATTAGCGCCACCAGTGGCGACACAATCAGCGTCAATCCAGCTTGCATGAGCGCCGGTAATTGGAAACACACCGATTTCCCGCCACCAGTAGGCATGATAGTGAGCGTGTCTTGGCCATTAAAAATCGCCCGCGCAATTTCTCCTTGTGGCGGGCGAAAGTCGTCATAGCCCCAAATTTTTTGAAAAGTCTGACGCAGCAAAGCAAGGTCAGTGGTTGTACGCCCAATGCTCGCCGCTTGAACCATGCTCTTATGCTCTCAATTTTGGCTGTGACTTAGTATTCCCTACTGATACGAGCCTGGTATTAGCGCACATCAAAAAGCCGCAGCCATACGTAAGACAGCTGCGGCTTTCGAGTTTGATTAGGCTGCTAACACATGATGGTTAACTGTTATTGCGGTTGCCTTTACCGTTACTGAGACACGCTTACTGAAAGATATTTCCTAGGTTGTAGCCGATGCCAACAGTCGCGCCAAACTCTGAGTCATTGAGGACGCCCCAGTTTACTTGAGCATTGAAAGTGAAGCGTTGGGAGACCGGGACATCTATACCTGCAGATAGCAGCAGATTGAGATCTGAATCATCGTCATCGCTGTCGCTAAAAGAAGCGCCAGCGCCTGCATAAGGACGTAGCTGGAAACCACTGACTTGTGTACCAAATCGGCTGAAGTCGTAGGTTACAGGAACCAGCACGGAGAAGTCATCGCCGATGAGCACGCTAGGTCGTACGGCCCACTGCTCTGTGAAGGAAAACTTACTGATGGCGGCAAAGCTAACATCGTCGGCATAGCCAAAGTCAGCGCCAATTCCGATGAAGTTAGCACCTGATGCAGCGCCTCCTCGGGTACGACGCCGGCGAACTTGAGCGATCTCTTCAGGGGCTTCTATCGCGGGATAGCCCAACTCAGCTGCTTCTGTTATGGGCTGCATGGGTTTTACTGAGCTGCTCTCTACCGCAACCAATTCTGCTGCAGGGAGTGCTGCTTGGCTGCTGAACTCTTCAGCTAGCAATACGGGGTTTTCTGAGAGAGTCTCGGCCTGCACCAAAGGCTGAGTGTGGGTCTCACTAAAGGTAAGATCGCTCAGCTGAATTTGGGGTTCATTGAAGGTAAGGTCTTCAATGGCCTCGCTAGTTGGCAAAATTGCTGCATCGACAGGCGCAGATTCACTGACAACACTTGTCTCAGTTGCTGTCTCGGCTGCAACCGTTGTTTGAGCATTAGCCGGTAGCTGGAGCCCGGCAGCCAACAAAGAAAGGCCAACAGCGCCAAATAATCCTTTTTTTACAGACATATTATTCAAATAACTCCTCATAAAAGTTGCAGGTACCAGCTGCAACCTGATTTGTAACTACAGACTACCCGCAATTACATCAACTTATTTCTATCTAAATAAATATCTCTCATCTTAAGTGGTACGACAACGGTCTATGTGTAATTTAGCTAATACTCTAGTTTGGCCTTATTGCATCCGGTCAATCGTCCTGTATTGGATGGCTTCTGCGACATGGTGTGTTTCGATATGCTCAGCATTACCTAGGTCTGCGATTGTCCGTGCAACCTTAAGAATGCGGTCAGTTGCCCGCGCTGATAGCCCAAGCTTGCGGACGGCTCCCTCAATCAGGTTGCGAGTTGCCTCACTGAATTGACACCATTCGCGGATATGTCGGCTTTCCATATCTGCATTGCACTGTAAGGCAGGAGATTGCTCAAATCTTTTTTGTGCATGCGATCGCGCTGTTTCCACTCTTGCCCTGACCGCTGCCGAATCTTCGCCGTCAGGCTGGCTGGTTACTTCTTCCGGCTTTAGCCTGCCTACAATCACCTGCAAATCGATTCGATCCATCAGAGGGCCTGATAGCTTAGCCCAGTACTGTTCTCGGTTGCGAGGTGTGCAGGTGCAGGGCTGGACGGTATCACCGAAGTAGCCGCAGGGACAAGGGTTTGTACTCGAAATTAGAGTGAACTGGGCAGGAAATTCTACTGACTGCCGAGTGCGAGTGATGGTGACTTTCCCGTCTTCGAGCGGCTGTCGTAGAAATTCAAGGACGCTGCGCTTAAATTCCGTGAGTTCGTCGAGGAAAAGCACACCTCGATGGGCTAAGGAAATTTCGCCGGGTTTGGGAAAGCTGCCGCCACCAACAAGGGAAGGACCAGAGGCAGAGTGATGCGGCGTACGAAAAGGTCGCTGGTTGACAAGGTGGCCTTTTTCTTTAAGCAGGCCCGCGACGGAGTGGATTTGGGTGACTTCTAGCGCTTCGGGAAACGTGAGCGGTGGCAGAATTCCGGGAAGCCGCTGGGCAAGCATCGTTTTTCCACTACCTGGCGGGCCTATCAAACATAAATTGTGGCCGCCAGCTGCTGCAATTTCGAGGGCGCGGCGGGCTTGGGTTTGGCCTTTGATGTCTCGCAGGTCGAGGGTGGGGGTGTGCGATCGCAGTAATGACTCCGGCTCACTCACCTGGACAGGATCGTGCTCCTCCGGGCGATTCAGAAAGTCCGCTACCTCATCTAGCTTTTTGAATCCATAGACTTCTAGTCCTGGAACGACAGCTGCCTCATTTGCGTTGTCTATTGGGAGTACGATGCCTTTGAGTCCTAGGTCTTTTGCTGCGGCTGCGATCGCAACCACTCCCGCCACAGGCCGCAGCGTCCCATCCAAAGACATTTCACCTAAAAATAGATAGTCATCCAGGCAAGTTTGTTTCACCGCCTCCGACGCCGCCAAAATCCCGATAGCGATCGGCAAATCGTAGATTGGCCCTTCTTTGCGAACATCTGCTGGCGTGAGGTTAATCACCACCTTACGCATCGGAAAAGCAAACCCTGTATTTTTCAGCGCAGCTCTAACTCTCTCTCGTGACTCCTGCACCGCTGTATCAGGCAAACCCACAATGACTACACCGGGTAATCCACCCGATAGGTCAACCTCTACACCTACTTTTAGAGCATCAATGCCGATGAGTGACGCACTCCAAATTCTCGCTAACATGCCGCGCTATCACTCCGGAACATCGCTTACAGCAAGCTCATTTGCTCGCAGCTTATCTTGCCCTAGCCCGCTGATGATGCTTCAAAATGAGGACAGAACCAGAACAGAGATATGTTAAGTCCGTAAATTGAGAGACACTCGCTACCGCCTCATTTGCTAATATCTCGCTACGAGTATGTGTTGACTGTCGTTTTTAATAACCCATGTTTAGATCATCCAGCAGCCTGTCTAAGACACCGCTTAGAAACAGCACGGCTATCCGCGAACGGCAGATTGAAGATGATCGGATGCGCGATGTAGAGCTGCTGCTCGAAAGCTTGTTTTTGAGAGAAGAGGTGACGCTGCGGTTGGTCTTAGACTGTCTCTATGATGTGGGCTCGATGAACTTAGTTAATCGGCGAGTACAGTCGCGCCCTTTGAATCGAATTATGAAAGCGATCGCACGCCTCTCAAAACCAGCCTTTCGCCCCTTCATGCTGCGCTGGAGTCGAAAAAACTGTCCGCATTTAATCGCAGAATACCTGCACTCTCAGGTGCGCTTTGGCCCCAAGGACGTAGTTCTACCTGAAGTGATCGATCCAACGACTACCCCTACTACTCGTTAGCCACTGAAATCGCGAGTTGCGCCTCGGCTGGAATCGTTTTGCATGTTAGAGTTTGAGGCGGATGGTTGCGCCATAGCCTTCTGTGCGGCGTGAAGTCTTTTGAAAAGATGCCTGGGAAGATATCTGGACCCAGAAGTGAGAAAGCTGACGTGAGTGCAATCAAAATCCCGATTTTAGACCTGAAGCCTCAGTATCAGGCAATCAAAGAAGAGATTCGTACCGCAGTCGATGATGTGCTGGAGTCGGGGCAGTTCATCCTAGGTGCGACGGTTAAGGCATTCGAGTCTGAAGTAGCCGACTACTTAGGTGTTAAGCACGCTATCGGGGTCAATTCTGGTACCGATGCGTTGATTATTGCTTTGCGAGCGCTGGGTATTGGACCCGGTGATGAGGTCATTACCACCTCTTTTAGCTTTTTTGCGACGGGCGAGTCTATTAGTAATGTGGGCGCGCAGCCTGTATTTGTCGACATTCAGCGCGGTAGTTTCAACCTAGACCCCAGCCTGATTGAGGCGGTAATTACGCCAAAAACGAAGGCGATTATGCCGGTTCATCTATACGGAAATCCGGCGGCAATGGCTCAAATTGCCGACATTGCTGCTAAGCACGACCTCAAAATCATTGAAGACTGTGCCCAGGCTTTCGGCACTGTTTATAAGGGAGATTGCTGCGGATGTGCGCAGTCTTGCAATGATGCTACGCGTGAGTCTTTGCTGGGTAAGCGCGCAGGCGCTCTAGGTGATATGGGCGCATTTTCATTTTTCCCAACTAAGAATTTGGGTGCCTATGGTGACGGTGGCCTCATTACGACCGATGATGACGGCTTGGCTGAGCTGGCTAAAATGCTGCGCGTGCACGGTGCTAAGAAGAAGTACCACAATGAAATGCTGGGCTACAACTCTCGGCTAGATGCCCTGCAAGCGGCAATTTTGCGCGTAAAGTTAGCTTATATAGATACCTGGAACCAACAGCGTCGCCAAGTGGCTAAGACCTACAGCCAGATGCTGGAAGGTACAGACGGCGTTATTGTGCCTGAGCTTACCGACGGTCATGTCTTTCATCAGTACACCGTGCGTATTTTGGATGGTAAGCGCGATGCGGTGAAACAGTCTTTGGCTGAGGCGGGTGTCAGCTCTATGATCTATTACCCGTTCCCGCAAGATTTGCTGCCAGTGTATAAAGGGCAGCATCCGGCAAATCCCGTCAGCGATGAGCTAGGCGCAGAGGTGCTGAGCTTGCCCATGTGGCCTGAGCTATCCGTAGAGACGAGCGAACGAGTGACGACTGCTTTGAAATCAAGTTTGGCAAGTTTGTAGCTGCTGCTGTTAGCTGCTGTGTAGTTAGTTCTCTGTATAAACACTGGGTCATTGCGTGCCCTTCCTATAAGGATTACAGAGGATCCACGTTTTTTTGACAAAACTTTATATTAGGGGATCGGTATATATCACCTTCCAGCTAGTGGGGTGGCGACGAGTAGGCTGTTGACTGTTGGTTCGCGGTGACTTTTCTATGATGCTGAAGGTATCTGTTCGTCGTTTGCTCTTGGGTGCTTCGGTTGTTTGTGGAATGTCAATGGTTTTGAATGCGGGTGCCATTCAGGCAGAAGTTTTGCCAAACGGAGCACTGCCGGTTGGCGATGATAGTCTGATCCTTTTGCCGCTAGAGCCTATGAGTATGGCGGTGACTGCGGATGCGCCACAGTTGGATGTGATCGCTGACAGCATGAATACGCAAATGGCAGACGCGCGATCGCAGCCTGAAGAACCTACCGGATTCAGCCTAGAACAACTGCCAATAGTGGGCGATCTTGTTGACGAAAAAGGCAACTTCGACTGGGGAATGGACCTGCCGGTATCTGTAAACGTAGGTGATGTGCTGGGTTCTTACGGCGTCACAGTAGATATGGACTTTAGCCTGTAGCTCTGTTTGTCGCTCTGGGCTTCCACTCCAACCGCATCATCAAACCTCATAATTAATGAACGCCCAAAGCAGATGATTTTGCCTTGGGCGTTTCGCTATAAACTTGTGATGCTGAGAGTGGAAAGCTGCTTTGCGCAGTTAAACGACCCTACCTATGCAACCGCAAGACACTGAAGATACGATTTTTAGCAAAATTATTCGGCGAGAAATTCCGGCTGACATTGTCTACGAAGACGATCTTTGCTTGGGCTTTCGCGATATCACGCCTCAAGCGCCGACCCACATTTTGGTGATTCCTAAAAAGCCTATTCCGAAGCTCTCAGAAGCGCAGGCAGAAGATAAAGCACTCTTGGGTCATTTGCTGTACGCCGTCAGCGAAATTGCGAAAGAGCAGAAGCTAGAAAAAGGCTATCGCACCGTGATTAATACTGGTGAAGACGGTGGGCAAACGGTCTTTCACCTGCACCTGCATTTGTTGGGCGGGAGAAACTTGGGCTGGCCACCGGGTTAGTAACTACTCGTCAATTCGCTCTAGTTGCCACAAGATCTGATTGCCCTCTCTGCGAATACGCGAGACCGTCCAGTTTCGCCATGCCCAGTAATCGCCTCGGCTGGTCACTGCGCTAGCATTCACATCCATGAGGTCGGCGAGTTCTGCGCTGGTGATGAGGTATCCGTGCTTAGCGATTTCGTCGGTAACGTTTAGGGTTTCTAGGCTGTTTTTAATTCTTTCTATTCTGACAATCTCTGGAGCGCCGCTGTTTTTAGAACTGGATGAGGCTGACATAGCGTTTAATACTTCTTGAGGGTGGGACTCGTAGAATCTTAGCGCTGGTGTCTGAGATGAGTCCTGCGTAGTGCCAGTATTTATTTCTGGTGTATCTATAGAGCTATCTCTGGGGTCGTTTTCTATCGTTTTGGTAGTGCTTTCCTCTGTGTCACGAGTTGAGTCTGCTAAAACCGGTTGTCTATTTGTTTTTGGGTCAGCACCATTTTGGTGGGTGTTTTCCTCTTTCGATTCATCGGTAGTTTGAGTAGAGGTACCCGAGGATTTTTTCCTCTTTTTGCGGTTATCTGCTGGCCGGTGCTGACTCAGCGAAATAGACCGGGCGTGGGAGTAAGCTCTGGCAATTTCGTCGCAGCGTTCGTTGCCAGGGTTGCCTGCGTGGCCACGTACATAGTTCCAGTCGATGCTGAGCTTATCGGCAGAGAGGGCCTGTGTGAGCTGGTCGAGTTCTTCCCACAGATCTTTGTTCAAGACAGGTTTGCCCGCAGAGTTTTTCCATCCTTTGCGTTTCCACCCCTTTATCCACTGGGTGATGCCTTTGATCAGATACTGACTATCTGTATGTAGGGTGATGGGTGCGGTAGCGGTATCTGCAATGTTGGTTTCTTTTAGAAAGTCTAGGGCTTCAATTGCGGCCTGCATTTCCATGCGGTTATTGGTGGTGGCGGTGTGCCTGCCGCCCAGCTCGTGCACCTGACCGTCGGCAAATTCTATGCGCGTGCCCCAGCCCCCAGGGCCAGGATTTCCAGAACATGCACCATCGGTATAGATATTTTTGACTGTGGTCATAGTGGTTGATTTGTTTGCAGGTGTGCTTGGCTCGGTGGCTGGTTAGCCAAAAGGTAGCTTAGCGCGAATGTATTCTCGGCGCATTTGAGCGATCGCATCGATCGAAATTCCCTGTGGACACACCGCCTGACACTCCCCATGATTGGAGCAGTCCCCAAAGCCTTCTTCCGTCATTTGCTGCGTCATTTTTACCACCCTTTGCTTTCGCTCTGGCTTCCCTTGAGCCAGCAGTGCGAGATGAGAAATTTTGGCCGCAGTAAATAGCGATGCCGATGCATTTGGGCAAGCCGCAACGCAGGCCCCGCAGCTGATGCAAGGCGCATAGTCGAAAGCCTTGTCTGCTTCTGGTTTGGCAACTAGCACCGCGTTAGCATCGGGGGCTGCGCCCGTCTTCACCGAGATGTAGCCACCTGCGGCCACAATGCGATCAAACGATGAGCGATCGACGACGAGATCTTTTACCACGGGAAAGGCTTTTGCTCTCCAGGGCTCTAGTGTCACAGTGTCACCATCTTGAAAGTTGCGCATATACAGCTGACAAACGGCAGTTTTTTGCTGTGGGCCGTGGGCCTGGCCATTCACCATCATGCCGCAGGAGCCGCAAATGCCCTCGCGGCAGTCATGGTCAAACTCAACGGGAATCTCGCCGCTGGCAGTGAGCTGCTCGTTGAGCATGTCCAGTAGTTCTAGAAAAGAGAGGTCAGGCTGCACGCCTTCCACTGTGTAGTTTTTGAAGCTGCCAGTAGCTTGAGAATCGGCCTGCCGCCAAACGCGCAAATTGATTTTCATGGTCTTTATGGAAAGGAAATTTGAAGGGACAGAGTTCAGTCGATGGCGTTAATTGGCAGAGGTCCTTGAGAATTATTTGTAAGAACGTTGGGTAAGTTTGACGTTCTCAAAGTTCAGAGTTTCGCTGACGAGTTCGTGAACTCGCTCATCTCCTTTGTACTTCCACGCTGCCGCTGTCGAGTATGCGTCGTCTCGCCTTTGCGCTTCGTTCTCGGCCGTTTGATACTCCGTGCGGAAATGACTGCCGCACGACTCTTTACGAGCGAGTGCATCGCGGGCCATCAGCTCACCTAGCTCCATGAAGTCGGCAACGCGCCCGGCGAATTCTAGGTTTTTGTTTAGCGTGTTGGCTTCGCCCGGTACGCGTAGGTTTTGCCAGAACTCTGAACGGAGCGATCGCACCCCTTCAATCGTCTCTTCCAACACCGCCTGACTCCGGCTCATTCCCACTCCATTCCAAATCATATGCCCTAGCTCCTGATGGAACTTCAGCACCGTTTTATCGCCTTTAATGCTCAGTAGCTTAAGGGTCCGTGCTCTAGCAGAGGCTTCCGCTTCCGCAAACGCATCGTGATCTGTTTCAACGGGAGCAACTTCGGTCGTTGCGATGTAGTTGCTAAGCGTATACGGAATGATGAAGTAGCCATCGGCCAATCCTTGCATGAGCGCGCTTGCACCCAACCGATTCGCGCCGTGGTCAGAGAAATTTGCCTCGCCGAGTACGAATAATCCAGAAATTGTACTCATCAGGTGATAGTCGACCCAGAGCCCGCCCATGGTGTAGTGCACCGCAGGATAAATGCGCATGGGGACTGCGTAAGGATCTTCACCGGTAATGCGCTGGTACATGTCGAAGAGGTTGCCGTAGCGACTGGCGATGGCTTCTTTGCCTTGGGTTGCGATCGCATCGCGAAAATCCAAATACACCGATAGCCCCGTCGCCCCAACCCCGCGCCCTTCATCAATCACTTGCTTTGCATTGCGAGAGGCCACATCGCGTGGCACTAAGTTGCCAAACGTGGGATAGCGTGTTTCTAGGTAGTAGTCTCGCTCTGCTTCAGGAATTTCGTTAGGCGATCGCTCATCACCCGCTTGCTTCGGCACCCACACGCGCCCATCGTTCCGCAGGCTCTCGCTCATCAGCGTCAGCTTCGACTGAAACTCACTCGCTACCGGAATGCAAGTGGGATGGATTTGCGTAAAGCAAGGATTGGCAAACAGGGCTCCCCGCTTATGCGCCCGCCAAGCCGCCGTTACATTGGAATTTTTGCCATTCGTCGAGAGGTAATACACATTGCTGTATCCACCCGTCGCCAGCACAACCGCATCTCCTGCGTAGCGCTCAAATTCGCCCGTAAGCAAATTGCGAACCACGATGCCCCTTGCTTGCCCATCGACGACGGCTAAATCTAGTAGCTCGCGCCGGGGAAACAGCTCAATGCGGCCTGCCGACACCTGTCGCATCATGGCTCCGTATGCACCGAGCAGTAGCTGCTGTCCCGTTTGCCCCCGTGCGTAAAAAGTCCGGGAAACCTGCGCGCCTCCAAACGAACGATTCGTCAGCAATCCGCTGTACTCACGCGCAAAGGGAACGCCTTGAGCTACGCACTGGTCGATAATTTGATTGCTGATTTGGGCGAGCCGATACACATTGGCCTCGCGAGATCGGTAGTCGCCCCCTTTGATCGTGTCGTAAAACAGTCGCCAAACGCTGTCGCCATCATTGGGATAGTTTTTGGCCGCGTTGATTCCCCCTTGGGCGGCAATGCTGTGTGCCCGGCGCGGTGAGTCTTGAATGCAAAAGCTTTTGACCTGGTAGCCCTGCTCTGCCAGGGTAGCTGCGGCTGAAGCGCCCGCCAGTCCTGTGCCGACGACCAATATGGTGTGTTTGGCTTTGTTCGTAGGGTTGACCAGCTTACAGTGATCTTTGAAGTGGCCCCATTTTTCGCTCAGCGGACCTTCGGGAATGCGAGCATCTAAAGACATCATTTAATTAACCCCAATCAGGCCGAAGTAAATAGCAAGTGGGAGACCGATGAATCCGAGCGCGATCGCCCCTCCCAACACCGCACTCGCCGCAAAAGCCGCTGGCTTCGTCGCGACTCCCAAAGATTGAAATGCGCTCCAAATACCGTGCCGCAAATGAAGCCCTAGTCCGCTAAGCACGATTACATAGGCAGCGGTATAAACGGGCTGATGAAACACCTCAAAAACTAGCCGCGCTAAGTCGCGCTCCTCACTGCCCGGTAGCGTGTATACCTTGCCGAACTTAAACGTCGCCAAGTGGCCTACCAGAAACACCCCCAAAAGCACTCCTGAAACAATCATTGAGCGCGATGCCGGCGTTTGACGGCTTGGGTCGCCCGCACTTTCATACTCGCTGTAGGCGACCTGCCGGGCCTGCCGTTTGCCCAAATAGATATTGAATCCAATCACCGCATGAACTAGCACCATCGCCAGCAGAAGCAGCTCTATAAAGTACAGCAGCGGTCCCAGCTGTTCGATAAAGTGAGCTAGCTGGTTATAAGCTTGCGCGCTAAAAAATAATGTTAGGCTTCCCGCTAAGTGAACGAGGACAAATGTAACCAGGCTAAGCCCAGTGATGCCTGTCAGTAGCTTCTTTCCTATTGGCGAGCTGTAAAAACTGCTCTGACTGTCGGCACTGCCAGTAGGGTTACTTTTCGGCAACGATGCGGACGTCAACATAGAGTCTGGCGGAGCGCCCGTAGCGTTTTGATTCATAGGGCAAACCGTCCTTACAAATTTGGTGTCCGGGTAACCCCCGTCTTTCTATTTAAACCTAAAACGCCTGAAGGCGGTGAATGGGAACCCTCCTTCAGGCGTTTAACTGAGCTGCGCTACATCGGCAATGAAATTCGCCTATTCTTCGATAGTGACAGAAACGATCTTGTCGCCTTTCTCAATTGAATTGACCACATCCATATCTTCTGTCTTGCCAAAAACGGTGTGGATGCCATCTAGGTGCGGCTGAGCTTCGTGGCAAATAAAGAACTGACTGCCGCCTGTGTTTTTCCCAGCGTGTGCCATAGAAAGGCTGCCCGCCTGATGCTTGTTGTCGTTGATTTCGCAGTTAATTTTGTAGCCAGGGCCACCTGTTCCGGTGCCGTGGGGGCAGCCGCCTTGCACCATAAAATTGGGGATGACGCGGTGGAAGTTGAGATCGTCATAAAAGCCGTCTTTGGAAAGCTTTACGAAGTTCGCAACGGTATTGGGAGCGTCTTGTTCAAACAGCTCAAGGTTGATAGTTCCTTTTGCTGTCTCCATAATTGCACGGGTCATACAGAAATCCTTTGCGTTGTCACCATGTGACATTCTATAGCGTTGTCTTCACAACAGCATATGCCCCACTGGTGTTAAGAGGCTGGTTGTCCGTCCAAAGCCTGGTTGTAGGAAGCTTCAATCACCTGCAAGCGCGTCTCAAATTCCAGCTCTTTGAGGTCACCATCCAAAATTTGTTCGTCCTGGTAGTACTCAATTTTTTCAGCCAGCTGCCGCTCGTAATCTGCCTGGAGCTGGTCCGTCGCAGCCCTTAATCGAATTTCATGCTCATTTTCTAGCTGCTGCAATCGCCGCTGGTTATTTTGTAGGGCGTTTACCAGCTTTTCGACTCGTTGCTTCAACAGCCAGTAAATAAGCGCAGCTGCCAGTGCGCCTACGCTCAACCCAATAAAGAGACCGATAATCAAGGCTCAGGCTCCATCTACGAAAGTTGACACATCTGAACCGTTACGTCTGAACGGTATAGCCGAATGGTACAGATCGTTCAGATTATGCCTTACTGCTGAACAGATTAGGACATGACTTTTAGTTAGGTAACGGTAAAAACTATGAGGAAATGTTACAGGTATCCTGCTGCCGCTATCGATCGATGCTCTGCAAAACCTAGGTTGAACAAGGAATTTCGCTGAAAGAGGTTGTGTTTTCCCCTCTTTTTGCTTCGGTCAAGACAACAGCAGAAAAAGAGGGGTTTTTAGTAAGATAGATGTATCCCAAGATAATCGTCTGTCTACTAGTCGTTAATTGTTTATGAGCGTGAGGATATGAGCTTTTGAGTGAGCCCCTAGAAGTTATGCGTGAAAAATCTTTAAATGCCCCTGCTGTGAATAACCCCGCTGTAAATGCCTCTATAAGTGATAGTGCGGTTAACGCCCAGCCAGAGAAGGTACAGGTGCCGGCACGTGCTGATCAGCCAGATATCGATACGGTTGTGCTGCCGAGTGCGGACGATGAGCTTGAAGTGCCCGTAAATGAAGAGGCAAAGGCGCTGGCATTAGCGATCGCAGAAGCTGCTGATGACCGCAAGGCTGGCGATATCGCGATTTTGCAAACGGGCAATGTTTCTTACTTAGCGGATTACTTTGTCATTGTCACGGGCTTCTCAAACGTGCAGGTACGGGCGATCTCCAATTCTATCGAGGGCACGGTTGAAGACAAGTTCAATAATCGCCAGCCGATTAGAACAGAGGGCATGAGTGAAGGCCGCTGGGTGCTCAAAGACTACGGCGATGTGATCGTTCATATATTCATGCCAACTGACCGAGAATATTACGATTTGGAGGCTTTCTGGGGTCACGCGGAGCGAATCGAGTTTGTGCCGGCCCAGGTGAATGCCTAGTCCTTGTTCTAGAAAACCCATTAAGATAACGGAGAGAAAAAAGGCTCCCTGCCTTTTTCTTTGTTTATTTTTTGGCTATTGAATAACTGTGATGAACGGCGATATTAAAAAAACTCCTATTAGCGCCCGCTGTCCGGTGCCCGTTGATCAAATTCCAATTAAAGAATACGAAAGCATGAGTGAGTCCTGGTTTTATAGCTGGGGCGCGCGAAATTTGTCTCGCTATTGCGTACCGGTTGTGAGCTTGTGGCTGCTGAGCTGGGTTGTGGTTGGCCCGATGGCTGCTGTGAGCTTTGTCCCTGCTAAATTGCCGGCGCAGTTTGTGATTAGCGCGTCGTTGGGCGCTTTGTTCCTGCCGAGCCTGGCGCTAGTGCAGCTGTATACAGGCTGGTGTCATGTGTGCGATCGCCTCGCACAGCAGTCCGTTCCCTACGAAGAATCAGGTTGGTACGACGGCCAAATTTGGGAGAAGCCAGAAGATGTCTTCAACCGCGATCGCCTGATTGCCGACTACCAAGTCAAACCCATCTTGCATCGTATCCAAAAGACATTTGCGGTCATTTGTGGCATTATCGCCTTTAGCCTAGTGACCTGGCAGTTTATTTAGTGCAGTTTATTTGGTGCAGTTCATCTAGCGTATTTTATATAGTTTGTTGGTTGAGTTAGTCAGGTGGTTGAGAAGACTTATGCAGAGCCAAACCTATGAATAGAGTGAGCCGTCATTCCTCACCGCTACTCGAAGTACAGCTGCTGAGAGAGGGTATTGTTGAATCTACTCACAAGGCTCATGCCGTCGCCTGCGATGAGCGCGGACGAGTGCTTGCGAGTGCGGGTGACCCGGAGTTTGGTAGCTTTATCCGCTCTGCGCTCAAGCCCTTTCAGGCTCTATCTGCAATCTCCACGGGTACCTTAGACCATTTTCAGCTGACTGATAGAGACCTAGCCATTATTTGTAGCTCGCACAAGGGCAGCATTGAGCAAACTCGCCAGGTTTTTAATGTACTGTGGCGCTGCGATGTTGACCCCACTGCTTTGCAGTGTCCTACCCCTAGCGGAAAAACGACACCGCTGGCGCACAACTGTTCGGGTAAGCACGCGGGAATGCTGGCGGTGTGTAAGCAGCGAGGGTGGTCTTTGGACGGATATTTGCAGCGATCGCACCCCGTTCAAAAGCTCGTTATCTCTAAGCTGTCCGAGCTGCTAGGGATGCCAGCAGACGAATTCATTTGTGCCCACGATGACTGTGGTGTGCCTACCTACCTCATGCAGCTTAGCCAGATGGCCACACTGTATGCCAAACTCACCGCCGGCAAAACTTTGGACATGGAGCGAATTTCTCGGGCGATGACTCATCATCCACAAATGATTTCTGGCCCTGAAGGCTTTGACACTCAGCTAATGCAGCTGACAGAAGGGATGCTAGTGAGTAAGGCGGGCGCAGAGGGCATTCAGTGTATTGGCCGAGTAGGTGACGGCATGGGAATTGCTATCAAGGTTGTCGATGGCGACAAGCGTGCCAAATATGCAACCGCTGTCTACCTGCTAAAGCAACTCGGCTGGATCACGCCTGATGTTTCAGAAGCACTCTCTGAAAAATTCATGATGCCAGGGAAATATACTCGTTTAGATGTTGTCGGCGAAATGTCGATGATTTAACCCGAGCCAACGCCAAAATAGAGCTCTCTCTAATAGATAGAGCACGGTTAGATAGAGTACGGTTCAAAAAATGATTCAAAAATAAAGTTACACAAGTGAGATGTAACCCGCTATACTGGCTAAGCGCCTAAAAAACGCACTTGTCGCGGGGTAGAGCAGTCTGGTAGCTCGTCGGGCTCATAACCCGAAGGTCCATGGTTCAAATCCATGCCCCGCCACCAATTCAAAAAGCCCCCTTAGATTGCTCTAAGGGGGCTTTTTGTTATGCGTGCTTACTTGGTTTGTATTTTTAGCTGTAAGCAATTTTCATTGAGTCTTATCACCAAAACAGGCTTTAACCCGAAAGGACGACATGTGTTGTTGTAACTGTCTATAAGTAAGGACCTTAAAGTTTCTCGTTCGATGCCTACTTGTGTCCGAAAAAAACTAAACACCTTTATCTTTTCGTAAAGTACAAGATAAGGATGCCGTCTTTATTATCTATTCGCAATATTATGCGTGATACTACTAATACGTAGCTGGTATACATGAATAGCGTTTACGACTGCTCAGCTGAGTGCTTGCCTTACCACTTTGCTCTCATATGTAGTAATCGTGACTACTCTAATGATTAGAGTGTTAACGCATCGTTCTGTTGCTGATGCTACTGGTGCATTGTGATTACTTTCGAGACATCTTCAAAAGAGTCATCGTTACTCTTTTTGCCATTCTTAGCCATGTTGGTCTAAAGAAAGGTTGAGTTTTCTCAAGGTAAAAGCGCGAATTTTTATTGAGAGCTACACGAAAAATCCACTCTAGAAAAAAGTTTAGTGAGTTTAATGCTCTGTACTGCTATCGATAGTTTTCTCGGTATCAGTAGCCTTGAGTATACTGAACGTGTCTTTTACTTCGTTACGCCCTGAATATGTGGACACTGTCTCGTACTGCTCACATTCGTGCAGTAAAGGTATGAAGCCGTTTCTACGGTCTGTTCCTATGGGTGCTTATGCTTTGTATTCAGTGCGTGAAAGCGTTGTTTTATGACACAGCTTTTACCTCTGTGAGTCATTGTCAGTGCACGATTCGTGTAAAACAACAGTTTGAAAAGGTTGGAAAACATGCTTGTCATGCTAGCCAAACTTTGTTTCGTTGAATTTGTTCTAACTTAACTTCTTTCAGGTTGGACTTAACTTTTAGGATGGCGTATCGTTATGACATCGGTATTAGAACCAACAATAGTTAGCTATGTATCTACCGATGACGTGGAAAAGTCTTGTGAACAGGCCATCACGGCTGTAGAAGGTGCAACTAAGGACAGTCCTCTGATTGTCGACTTAGATGAGACATTATTTTTGCGAAATGTGACCCAAGAGTATTTGGGTTCTATTTATCCTCGTCCAGTAGGGGCTGCGTTCTTAAGCGGAGTAAAAGCGTTAAAGCCATGGCGCTGGCTACCAGCTTCTCTTGGCCCAGCTGATGTGACCAGAGATTGGCTGTTGGTGCTGGCGGCGACTATTGTGTTTCCATGGACGCTACTGGTATGGCGCTGGCGAGCTAAGAAACTAGCGGAGCTGCACTGCAATCGTTCTCTAGCTGCGGCTATAGACAATAATCCTAGTGTGCAGCTAGTAATCATGACCTACGGGTGCGACTTGATTGTGAATCCTTTGATTCGTCATTTGTCATTGGTGCCAGTAAAGAATAACAACTTTCAGGTGATTTGCGCTCGCTTCTGGCAATGGAAAGCAAACAACTTTCCTGGAAGACTTGAGATGGTGAGTGCCGTGTTGGGTGAATCCGCCGTTGCAAGCTCTGTAGTAATCACTGATTCAGAGGATGACCTCCCTCTTTTAGAATCGTCCGCAGTGCCATGTTTATTGAAATGGCCTGGCGCTGCTTTTGTCCCGGCGATGGCAGATATGTACATCCCACTGCTCTACTCCGAGAAAGTTAAGAACCCAGGCAAGGCTCACTTTGTTAAGCGAGTGATCTTTGGCCATTGGGTATTTGGTGTAATTGCTTGGAGCGTTCTGAGTCCTCATCCGCTGTTAAATGCGGTGAGTTTGTTGCTACTGACGCTGAGCTACTGGTGTGTGTATGAGATTGGCTACCAAGAAAACGATGCTGTTGGCGAAAAGTACGAGAATAAGCCAACGCTGTCATCGGCATACGAGCAGTACAAGTCTCGTATTGATCTGAGCACGCCTTGGCCTTGGTGCTGGGCGATCGCACTGGCTGTTCCTGGCATTTTTCTATTCGTGATGAGTCAAGAGGCGATGTCTCTCGCTGAGGTATCGGTAGCTCTCTTGGGTGTGCTAGATGGGATGGGTCAGTCTAAACCAGTGATGGCATGGTCTACGGTCGAGGGGACTATCGTTCGTGACTTTATTGCATGGATGGCTTATCTAGTCGCTATTCGCGCTACCTTTTGGGTGTACAACCGAGCCAATGAGACGAGCCGTATTTGGATTTATCCGTTTCTGCAGGTGCAGCGGCTGTTTGGATTCGCTTTGTTGGCGAGCACCAGTGCAGTCGGTGTCATGCTGATGATGGCTTTTGTGATTGCTAGGTGGACGCAGTATTGCGTTTATCGGTGCGGGGGCGATCGCAGTAGTTTTCCTGTGAACATTAGCTGCTTTTTTCTGTTCATTATGCTGTATGCTTCCTTGGCAGTAGGGAGTGCCGATGTGATGGCTTTGATAACTTGGCAAGCCGGGATTGCCTTTACCTACTGTGCAATAAGAGCGATCAAGAAAATTCTCCAGCTTCAGCCAGAACTCGGTTGGATTGAAGAGGCATAATCTGCTTTCGATGACCTCTACGCCAGTGAAAAGCACTGACTCAAGCCATTGAATTGAGACGTAGATGCGAACCTTTAACGGCTTCTAAGTTGTGCAGCTTGGATGAATGTAGGTGGGCAAAAAGAGAGTTATCTCTTTGCTCACAGAAAGAATTCTCTTCTATTTTAGAGACAGAAAATTAATACAAGGCCGCATTAATTGAACAGATCTTTTTAGGCGTTCCTCAACACGTGCTATCCCTGAGAAAATTAATAGAATGCTACTGAATAGTTAGCCTTACTCAACAGCTATACGACGTACCTTATTTGTGAAAACGAGTGTTACCATGCCGACTACCCACTTTTCAGATGATTCGGTTGACAGTCAGGCGTTGTTGAAGTCGACAGATGAGACGATTGCGGCTGTTAAAGCAGCTGCTGGGGACAGTCTTTTAATTGTTGACTTAGATGAGACTCTGTTTTTACGAAACTCCAGTCAAGCTTATTTAAACTGTATTTATCCTCGGGTGTTGGGCTTGGTTTTACTACTGGCGATAAAAGCAGTAAAGCCTTGGCGCTTGCTGCCTGCGCCATTCAACCAAAACGGTGTTGTCCGAGATTGGTTTTTGATTGTGGCGGCCACCATTTTGTTTCCTTGGACTTGGTTTGTATGGCGTTCTCGTGCCAAAGCGCTAGCCAGCAACTATTGCAACATGCCTTTAGCCAAGGTCATTGACGAATCGAAAGCTGATTTCGTCATCGCGACACGAGGATTTAGCTGGGTGGTGAACCCGCTTATTCGCCACTTACCCATGTCCTCTATTCAAAACAAGAGTTACGAGGTGATTGCCTGTCGGTTTTGGTTGGGTGTACTTGACAGGGCGAAGAGTAAGCTGGAAATGGTACAGACGAAATTTGGCGAGGATGCTGTAGCCACCTCAACCGTTGTGACTGACTCAGCTGTAGACCAGCAGTTGCTGGGTGCTTCAGCGGTCCCTTGTCTGGCCGTATGGCCTGAGGCTGCTTTCACGCCAGCGCTGTCAGATGTATCTCTTCCTTTTTTGCGCTATGTAAAGGGCCTCAGGTCCGATGAACGCAGTCCAGAAAGTTCTGTTTAGTACAGCCTGTGAGTAGTCTGGAGAACTGCTTACTATGTATCTCCGCCCAACAGCAAAATGGCTATCTTGAAAATAACAGGACCTAGCAGAAGTGCCGGAATAAAAGAGGCGATCCGAATTTTGCTGGCTTCTAAAAGGTTGAGTCCTAGGCCCAAAATCATGACACCACCCACGCCGGTCACCAGTAGAACGTTTGGAGCGGTCTCTGGATTGGGAGTGGACTGAGCTAGCGCGCTCGATAGCAAAGACAGGCCCCCTTGATAGATCAGGATAGGAAAAACCGAAAATCCCACACCGATGCCGTAGGTGCCAGTGAGTGCAATGGATACTAATCCGTCCATCGTGCTTTTGATTACCAGTATGGTGTTGTCTTCTAGGAGTCCATTGTTGAGGCTGCCCAAAATCGCCATGGGCCCAATGCAAAATAATAAGCTAGCCGCGACAAATCCCTCTGTGAATCTCCCGCCTCCTTGAACGCGGCCCTTTATCCAATTGCCGAGGGCTACTAGCCGTGATTCGAGCTCCCACCATTCGCCTAGCAACCCGCCAAAGACTAGGGCCAGTAATCCTAAGATGACCCCTTCTACGCCTCCGGCGCTGATGCCCGAAAGTGCATTGGCCATAGAAAGACCAATAAAAATAGTCATGAGTCCAACAGCCTGGGTGATGATAGTCCGCATGCTGGCCGACAGCCGATTGCGCAGCAGTAGGCCGCTGAGGGTCCCTAATATAACGAGAAAAATATTGATCCAGGTTCCGCTGGTTTTGGCCCAAAGCGTTAACATTTTGTTATCTATGACGGTGTACAGCCTATTATGCAGGTATGTAGAACCCGACGTGAGGACGTAGAGGATGCCATTATCAACCCATTTGCCATCGGTAAGTTTATTGGGTGCCCAGACCTATGAAATAGAAGCGCTGTCTCAATCTTTGGTTGATTTGCTGGCGCCTTTGGGGGGGATGGCCCACTTTGTGAAGCCGGGTGATCGCGTACTCCTCAAGCCAAACTTACTCACAGGTGCTCGCCCGACTAAGGAATGCACAACGCGTCCTGAGATAGTGTACTGCGTGGCTAAGCTAGTTCAGGCTGCGGGCGGTAAACCGTTTTTGGGAGATAGCCCCGCCTTTGGTAGTGCCAGGGGTGTTGCTAAATCGAATGGGTTACTCGACTGGGCGAAGAAAGCTGATTTGCCGATTGTGGAACTGCACGGCAAACGCTATCCGGTTGAGCGAGAAGAGACTAGCGAGCAGTTTGATAATTTGCTGATATCCAAAGAAGCGATGGATGCGGATGTGGTGATCAATTTGCCGAAGGTGAAGTCCCACGTTCAGATGACGATTACGCTGGGGGTGAAAAATTTGTTTGGCTGTGTGCCCGGCAAGATGAAGGCTTGGTGGCATATGGAAGCGGGTAAAGATGCGCAGCGCTTTAGCGCCATGCTGGTGGAGACCGCTCGGATGATTGCACCGGAGCTGACGATTATTGATGGCATTGTGGGGCACGAGGGAAATGGTCCTAGCGGCGGCGAGCCCAAGGCCTTGGGCGTGCTGGGTGCGGCAACTGATGTATTTGCCCTCGACAGAGCGATGGTTGAAATTTTGGGCGTTGACCCTAAGCGGGTGCCGATTTTGGTGGAGTCTCAGCGGTTGGGTTTGTGTTCGTCGCTATCTAAGATTGATTTTCCTTTGCAGCAGCCTGCCGAGCTGAAGATTGATGATTGGCAGCTGCCGACAAGAATGATGCCGATTGACTTTGGTGCGCCACGGGTGCTGCGCTCTACGTTTAAGCACTTGTATATTCGATTTATCAAAGAGCCGATGGCGGCCTATGCGACGCGGTAGTGCTGTGTTATTGGGGGTGGTATAAACGCTCAAAGAGGCTAGAGGACTCTGAATCCTTTAGCCTCTTTGAATTGAAATCCGGAGGGTGTAGCATTGCTAACGCCCCTACGTTTCGATCAATTAGACGTTAGGCGATTAGCCTTTCAGTCTGGGATTGACCTCTTTGGCCATGCCCTTGAATGCGCTTAGGCTAGGGCCTGGGCGGCGACGGCTAGAACGGCTAGGTGTCATTAGGTAGTCTGTTGAGAAGGTTGTGGGGCCTTCTACGACATTGCCTTTGCTGTCGATGGTTTTGCCTGATGAGGTAGCCGCGATCGCCGCGACAATCAAATCTTCTTCGGAGGGGCCTGCGGGCATAACAGGCTCGGCAGCGGGTGCTGGAGCTGCCTCAGGCGCGTTGCCCTCTGTGAGGCTCCCAGCTGCTTTCGTCTTGGCAACGGCTTTCTTAGCCGCTTTTTCCTTAGCTGCTTTTGCTTTTGCTGCTTTGCCCTTGGGCGCTTCCTCTGGAGCAGCTAGTTTGTCGGCAGCGGCTTTAGCGTTACTTTTGGCCTTTTCGGCGGCTTCTTGAGCTGCGCCGTCCTTAACCTCGTCTGTTAGCTCTTTCGCTTTTTCTACGACGTCAGCTGAGGCGTCTTTGGCAGTTTCTACGGCAGTTTTAGCTGCTTTAGTTGCTGATTTCTTGAGGGTCTTGACGCTTGCTTCAGCGGCATCATCTAGCTCTAAAAAGTATTTTTCTTTACCGACGCCCAGCGTTTTACCAATCGTCTCGAATATCCCACCAATCATGGCAATTCCACCAGTTATATTCCTAAGCTCTTTGTAAGCTGCTACTGCTGCCTTTGTTCATAGCAATTGTGCAAAAAAACGAGCCCTATTTAATTATTGATTTTGGTTGCTAGTGAACGCAAGACAGCGTTACGTCTATTTACAAAACTTCTTAAACGCAGGCTGAATTCTCTTTTCAAATAGAGGCTGAAACCACGAACGGCCCTCAAGACATAATGCTTGAGGGCCGTCCATGGTTTATGAGAATAAGAGGATGGTAGCCAAACCGTTTGGCTTTGTCCTCGTTCTAGTGACTTAGTCAGCCGCTGCAATCAATTCGCGCGTTTCCTCTGTGCGAGAAGAGGTCACGAAGACCTTGCCATCTTCTCCGATATCAACAACGGCTGTATCACCGTCCTTAATTCGACCCGACAGAATCTCTTCGGCAAGACTGTCTTCTAGCAGACGCATGATGGCTCTACGCAGTGGCCTCGCACCATAGCTTGGGTTGTAGCCCTCTTCCACCAGTCGATCTTTGAACTTCTCGGTGACCTCCAGGGTGATGCCCTGCTCGCCTAGGCGGCTGAACACTTCTTTGAGCAAGATGACAGAGATTTCTTTGACTTCGTCTTTGGTGAGCTGGCGGAAGACGATGATTTCGTCCAAGCGGTTTAAGAACTCAGGGCGGAAGTACTGCTTGAGTTCTTCGTTAACTAGAGATCGAATCCGGTTGTATTGAGATTCGGCTTGGTCTGCTTCTAGCTCGAATCCGAGACCGCCGCCACCTTTCTCAATGACTTTGGAACCAATATTACTGGTCAAAATCAGCAGGGTGTTTTTGAAGTCTACGGTGCGGCCCTTGGCGTCGGTCAAGCGACCGTCTTCCAAGATTTGTAGCAGCATGTTGAACACGTCGGGGTGCGCCTTTTCAATCTCGTCGAACAGTACGACGGTGTAAGGGCGACGACGAACCGCTTCTGTGAGCTGACCGCCTTCGTTGTATCCGACGTAGCCTGGAGGCGAACCAATGAGCTTAGAAACGGTGTGGCGTTCCATAAACTCGGACATGTCTAGGCGGATCATGGCTTCTTCTGCACCGAAGAAGTAGGTTGCCAAAGACTTGGCGAGTTCGGTTTTACCCACACCCGTTGGACCAGAGAAGACAAAGCTTGCAATGGGTCGGTTGGGGTTCTTGAGGCCTACGCGGGCACGGCGAATAGCGCGTGAGATAGCTCTGACGGCTTCGTCTTGACCGATGAGGCGCTGGTGAAGCACGTCTTCCATGTGCAACAGCTTCTCAGATTCACTCTCGGTGAGCTTGTTAACGGGAACACCTGTCCAGGACGCCACGATGTGCGCAATGTCCTCTTCGGTGACCTGGGGAGAATCTTCCTTAGTTTGGTTACCGGCGGCGTCTTCGTCCTTTTTGGTTTGCGCGATGGTGCGAATTTCGGCTTTGATTTCCATTTCGCGATCACGCAGCTCACCCGCCTTATCAAAGTCTTGAGAGCGCACAGCGTTGTCTTTGTCTTTCAAGACCTGACGCAGCTCTTTATCAAGTTCTTTGGCAGCGGGTGGCAGCTGAGAGTTCAGCAGGCGAACTCTAGAGCCAGCTTCGTCAATTAGGTCAATCGCCTTGTCTGGTAAGTAGCGATCGGAGATGTAACGATCGGAGAGTTTGGCCGCAGCATCGAGGGCTTCATCTAGAATCTTGAGCTTGTGGTGCTGCTCGTAGCGATCACGCAGACCGTGAAGAATCTCAATCGTTTCATCCACACTAGGCTCACCGACCATTACAGGTTGGAAACGTCGCTCTAGGGCCGCGTCTCGCTCAATGTGCTTACGGTACTCATCTAGCGTGGTAGCACCAATACACTGAAGCTCGCCTCTAGCAAGCGCTGGCTTAAGGATATTCGCAGCGTCAATTGCGCCTTCAGCCGCGCCCGCACCAATAAGGGTGTGAACCTCGTCAATGACTAAGATGACATTCGCAGCTGCGCGAATCTCTTCCATGATTTTCTTGAGGCGTTCTTCAAACTCACCTCGATATTTGGTGCCTGCAACGAGGAGCCCAATGTCTAGGGTGACGACGCGCTTGTCTTCGAGGATGTCGGGAACGTCGCTGTTACCGATACGCTGAGCGAGACCTTCTGCGATCGCAGTCTTACCCACGCCAGGCTCACCAATCAGAACGGGATTGTTCTTGGTTCGTCGGCCCAAAATCTGGATAACGCGCTCAATTTCTTTCTGACGACCTACGACAGGATCGAGTTTGCCGTCGGCGGCCATCTGGGTGAGGTTAGCCCCAAATTCGTCGAGTGTAGGTGTCTTAGTACGGCCTTGGCTGCTGCTACCACCAGATACTTCGGCGGTTTCGCCCAGCATCCGGATAACCTGTGTGCGCACCTTGGAAAGGTCAACTCCCAAATTCTCGAGGACACGGGCGGCGACGCCTTCGCCTTCGCGGATAAGACCGAGCAATAGGTGCTCGGTGCCAATGTAGTTGTGTCCTAGCTGGCGAGCTTCTTCGAGCGATAGCTCAAGCACGCGCTTTGCCCTAGGGGTGAATGGAATTTCAACGGCGACAAAACCAGATCCACGACCGATAATTTTTTCGACTTCGATGCGAGCGTCTTTTAGGTTGACGCCCATAGATTTCAATACTTTTGCGGCAACTCCGGTGCCTTCCCCGATGAGTCCGAGTAGGATTTGCTCTGTACCCACGAAGTTATGACCAAGTCGACGGGCCTCTTCTTGAGCGAGCATGATGACCTTAATGGCCTTTTCTGTAAAGCGTTCAAACATGGCGGTTTTCCATCACCTGCTGTGGGCTGGTTACGCTGATTCTAACACAGCAAAATTTCGTAGAGAGGGGGCGGTGTTCACTACACTGAGAGGAAAATGACCGACAGACCTTTAGGAAAATTTAGACTTGCGAAGAACATCTCTTAATCAAGCGATTTTAGAGGCAAAATCGCTACATAGCTAACAGAAATCTCCCAACGCTTCCGCTAGCGGATTCGACTATAAAAGTGTCGATTGAGTTCAAACCTTTTTTTGTGTAACCCTCTGCCGCAGACGCTTTAAGGCTTCTTCGGACGAGCTTCTCTTCGTGCTTTTTTGCGCTATGAGTGCACTATGCGGTTTTCGCGAATTGTTTATGTGATTCGTGCAGAAATGTCTTATGACAGATTGTTTTCGGTGCGGATGGTGTGTGTAAGTACAGTGTGTTGCTGGTGAGTTTTGATGTATGCGATCGCACTGCTATGCTCCTGGGCGACCTGCGCTCGGCAGTCTTCTGCTTGCAGATGATTGCGCCAAAGAATACGAGCATTTTCGCCATCAGCGTAGTAGCGCTTTCTTTGCCCCGCCTCCTTAAAGTCAAACTTTTGATACAGTTTAAGCGCTCTTTGGTTCGACGCGCGGACTTCCAAGGTGGCTCGGGTGAGTCCGCGCTGTTGGGCGCAAGCTAATAGATCGCTCAGTAATAGCAGCCCGAGCTTTTGGCCTTGGGAGTTCGGGTCAATGGCCAGTGTGGTGATATGAGCTTCTTCGAGAATGGCCCACAGGCAGCCACTGCCCAAGAGCGTGATGGCCGATGCTGGCTTTGCGGCGGTCGTTGGATCGCTGGCTGCAACGGTAGGGTCGACTGTGTTAGCAGGTAAATGTCGTCTTTTTTCGATCAGATTTTCAAAAGGGGCACTGACGAGCACCCTCAAGTCACTTACAGGGCTGTCGATTTCTCGCTGGTATCCTGATCGGGTCCACAGTCCACCGAGTGCCCGCTGGTCTAGGGCGAGGACGGCTGGCAGATCGGCCTCTATGAGAGGTAAGCAGGCTAGAAAAGACAATAAATCCTCCGCGCATTATCTGTGCATGAAGACCAACAAAGAGACGGCCAATTGTACACTGGTTAACAATCCTTACTTTATGCGCTTCTCTCTAGGATCCTTTAACCAAGTACGCACCTATATAAGTACACACCCTACGAACGCACACCTTACTTTTTCCACTGCCCTATGGTTTCCACTGCTCCAGCTGCGCCTCTAAGTTCAACCGGCCCCAGCTCAACTAGCCAGAGTTCAATCGATCAATCGTCTAGTTTGCAATATTTGGCGGCGGTGACCGCTGATACGTCTCCCAATCAAAACTTGTTGCCTTTGAGTGCGGCTGTAAATGACCAGGACCATTTGGTTGTGGGTGGCTGTGATGTGGTGAGCCTAGTGAAAGAATTTGGATCGCCACTATATATATTGGACGAGAAAACGCTGCGGACAGCCTGCCGTCAATACAAGACATCCTTTGCGAAGCACTATCCGGGAGAGTCGTTGATTGTGTATGCCTCTAAGGCTTGGAACTGTTTGGCGGTTTGTGCGATCGCTTCTCAAGAAGGCATTGCGATTGACGTCGTCTCTGGTGGCGAACTGCAAACAGCCATGGCCGCAGGCGCAACGGGCAATATGCTCTACTTCCATGGCAACAACAAATCTTTGGATGAGTTGAAGCTAGGACTAGATGCAGATGCTCGCGTTGTGGTCGATAACTGGCATGAGCTGAAGTCACTCAATCAGCTAGCTGCTGCTGCAGGTAAGACGGCGACGATTTTGCTGCGGTTGACGCCAGGGATTGAGTGCCACACTCACGAATACATTCAGACCGGTCATATAGATAGTAAGTTTGGTTTCGACCCTGACCAGCTAGAAGAGGTGTTTGACTTTATCTCTAAGCACGGGTCGAACATCGACTGTATTGGGCTGCATGCTCATATTGGGTCGCAGATTTTTGAGCTACAGCCTCACCATGACCTGGCGGGTGTGATGATGCGCTGGTTCCAAACGGCTAGCCAGTACGGAATTTCTATTAAAGAAGTCGATATTGGGGGTGGGCTCGGTATTCGCTACACCGAATCGGATGATCCCCCAAGTATTGATGAGTGGGCAAAGACTGTATGCGCCAGCATGGTTGAGGTGTGTCAGGCCAACGACTTGCCGTTTCCTCGTTTGCTGTGTGAGCCGGGTCGCTCTATGGTGGGTTCCGCTTGTGTGACTGCTTACACCGTGGGTGGTCAGAAAACGGTGCCGGGTATCCGTACCTATATTTCGGTAGACGGTGGGATGTCTGACAATCCTCGCCCGATTACCTACCAGTCGGTATACCGTGTGCTGGCTGCTGGCAAAATGTCTGCGCCTTTGAGCGAAACGGTCACTATGGCGGGTAAGCACTGCGAATCGGGCGATGTGGTGATTCATTCAGCGAGCCTGCCCCCGCTAGACTCGGGAGAGATCGTTGTGGTGCCGGCTACGGGCGCTTACAACTACAGCATGGCTTCAAACTACAACCGAGTGCCACGCCCGGCAGCGGTGCTAGTGAAGGAGGGTCAGGCAGATGTGATTTTGCAGCGGGAAACATACGAAGACTTGGTGCGCCATGACCGATTGCCAGATGCGCTGAAGCCCAAACAATAGTAGCGATAACTTGGCCGTGTACGGTCGGCAAAGCCTGTGTAAAATGCTTCTTTTTTTGCCTGTAATATCGGGCACGTTGTGGACGCAATAGCGCAGTAGTATACGGTCAGAAGACACGAAGCAGTGAACGTCGATTACGGTGAAACAGGCCTGACTCTTGTATCGCACCATCATTGATATTGGTTTAGTGTTTGCACTGGTTTACATGGTGCTGTCGGTGATTCGCGATCGCCGCACGATGTGGATGGTGCAAGGGCTGATGATTCTTATGGCCGCAACGCTACTAAGCAGCGTGCTGGGCCTTGTCGTGCTCCATTTTTTGATGGAGAAAATTCTGCTGGGTGCTTCGGTCTCGCTGGCGATTATGCTGGTGGCCGATTTTCGGCGGCTGCTGGAGCTGCTAGGACGCGGCGAGCTAATTGCGCTGTTTGCCGGGCAAGATAACCATCTCTCGACTGCGAATAGTGTGATTGATGAACTGGTAGAAGCGGTCAAGGGGCTGTCTCAAAATCGGACCGGGGCGCTGATGATTTTGGAGACAGATGAGCCGATTGAAGAAAGCGATTTTTCGGTGCCGGGCGTCAGAATTAATGCTGAGCTTTCGCGGGAGCTATTGCAAACCATTTTTCAAACAACGACGCTGCTGCACGATGGTGCAGTGCTGATTCGGGGTTCGCGGGTGCTGGCCGCAGGGGTGATTTTGCCGATTTCGGAGCGGAATGCTTCGCGGCAGCTGGGGACCAGGCACCGGGCAGCGATGGGAATCACCGAGCGGGTAGAACAGTGCATTTGTGTGGTGGTTTCTGAAGAGACCGGGTCGATTTCTGTGGCTGAAAAAGGGATGTTAAATCGCCCCCTGACCAGCAGTAAACTGAGGGAACTGCTGCTTGATAAATTTTCGCCTTCGGTGGATGGTGATACGGTGGCCCCTCAGCTACGAAGCTTAGGCCGTAGGCTCAGTATTAAGGGCATTAACTTTTTGAGCTTTTTGAAGCGTAAGTTGCCTAGCCCTACCCCTCAGGAAAAGAAATGACGGCTAATTTTGGTGTCCGCGCAGGTGTTTCTACAGATGTATCGACTGATATGTCTGTGATGCCAACTGTTCTCCCTCAAGACTTGGAGCAGGGGCGAATGCCGTCGCATGTGGCGGTGATTATGGATGGCAATGGCCGCTGGGCAAAGCAGCGGGGACTGCCGCGCATTATGGGGCATCGCAAGGGCGTGGATACGCTGAAAAAGTTGCTGCGCTGCTGTCGCGACTGGGGCGTTGATGCGCTGACGGCCTATGCATTTTCTACAGAAAATTGGGGACGACCTACTCGCGAGGTCGATTTTTTGATGACGTTGTTTGAGCGGGTGCTGCGTCAAGAGCTGAAGGAGATGATGGAAGAGGATGTGCGCATTGAGTTTGTGGGGAACTTGGCGGCACTGCCCGAGACGCTACAAAAAGAGATTGACAGAGCGGTGACGATGACCCGGAATAATCAGGGGATTCGGTTTTCGGTGGCGACGAACTACGGGGGAAGGCAGGAGATTTTGCAGGCTTGTCAGGCGATCGCAACCCAAGTGCAAGCGGGTACTCTCCAACCCGAAGACATCGACGAATCCCTCTTCAGCCGTCATTTATACACATCAGACATCAGCGATCCTGACCTACTTATCCGTACCAGCGGCGAAATGCGAATCAGTAATTTCCTCCTATGGCAGCTGGCTTACTCAGAGTTTTACATTACCGATACGCTGTGGCCAGATTTTGATACGTCAGAGTTTCATCAGGCGATGCTGGCTTTCCAAAAGCGCGATCGCCGCTTTGGTAAAGTTGAAGATCCAGGTAGCTAAATGGGAACCTGAAGGGCGTCAACAACTGGTATCGACGGCAGCTGGTTTAACTGTAAATCGGTGTAGCGTTTCTCCGTCTCGAGAACTGCGGATTTGAACCGCAAGTTCTCTAGTTTCTAAAGACGGACTACTATCATCGCTAGAAACGTCATCTATAAATAGGCTGAACGACAGGCCCTGCTGGTTTGAACTGCCAGTGAAGTCTCGTAAGGGCAGTGGAAACCTTGTGGGTTCAAGAATGCCACGAAAGGTAATCCACTCTCCATTGACTTTCATAAATGCGACATCAAAATCTTCACTCAAACCGTTCATAGCAAAGACGTAGTCTGTTCCATCTGCTGGCTTGAGGTAAATCGTACATTCAAAGACAGGTGTATCTTGCCTAGCGATTTCCTCGTCAATGAGTGGTTGAACGTCGGTTGCCGAAAATCGTTCTAGCCTCAGTCCATCTACACCGATGCCTAAGGCTGTTTCGTCTATTCGAGTGCAGCCTAAAGCGAATATTGTTAGCGCCGTGTAACCAAGCAGAGTGCAGCATTTGGTCAGAAAGGACTTCATATCGTTTGGCTTTGCGTTACGGGGACTATCTCGATCATCAAAGCAGCAGATCTTGATTTCGGATCGTACGTTTTGTTGAACTTTGACATTAATCAAAAGAAGACCCTTTCGATAGGCGATCGCTCCCCGCTAGGATTGACCCACCAATGACTCAGATGTGTGAGGTAGGCGAGCGAATGAGTACCGAAAACTTCAGGCGACAGCTGAGAGCGGAGTCGGAGCGCTGGTGGCGAGAAGGGTTGATTGATGCCCAGCTGTATGAGCAGCTGGCGACGCGGTATCAGTTTGAGCATATTGAAGCGGCGACCGGGAATCGGTTTATTTCGATTTTGATTGGGCTGGGTGGTATTTTGCTGGGCCTCGGTGCGATTACGCTGGTGGCGGCAAACTGGCAGGACTGGTCTCGGACACTGCGGATGGTGGTGATATTTGGAGCCTTCATCGGTGTGAATACGACGGGGTTTTACCTTTGGCGACGGCCTGCGAGTAAACCAGGATTTCAGCGGTTGGGCTTGAGCCTGCTGCTGACCGGGGCGCTGATTATGGGTGCGAATATTGGCCTGATGTCTCAGATGTTTCACCAGAGCGGTTCGGTGTCGGCGCTGTATTTGGTGTGGGGCCTAGGTGTGCTGGCGATGGCCTATAGTTTACGGCTGACGCCGCTGGGTGTGCTGTCCTGGGTTTTGATTGGGCTGAGCTACCGGGAAGCACTGTTTGGCAGTTGGTTTGCTCGTGGTGTAGATGAGTCTGCTTGGATTGAGCTGCTGCAGACGTATTTGCCTGTGCTGGTGACGCCGCTGTATCTGCCGTTGGCACATTGGTGTCGGTCGCGGGTGCTGTATGGATTTTGGGGGATTGCTTCTACGGTGATGTTGCTGGTGGCGAATGGTTCGCTGGTGCATTGGCATGCTGCGACGTTTGCCTATGTTGGCATGTTGTCCGCTGTGATTTTGTGGGTATATCACGCTCGGTTTTGGAAGTGGCCTAGTGACCATATGGCGAGGCTTGTGGCTGAGCGTTCTCCTTTGCATAAGCAGCTGAGTACTGATGGCATGCCGACGGATGTATTTCAGCCGATTGGCCGGTCTTTGGCGATTTGGTTTGTGAGTATTGGTGCGTATATCTATTCGTTTGAGTGGATCTGGAAGAGAAGCGGTACGTACGATGGTGGTGCGAGTTCGGTGTCGAAGTCTTATCTGTTGCTGTTGATTGGGTTGAGCGCGATCGCACTCTACGGCCTCTGGCAATATTTCATTCGCTCACGCCAATCATCTGAACGGACATCTGAACCGAAAGCGCTCTGGATGAAAACGCCTGTTTATTTTGTTGTTGTTACTCTCATCGGCTTAAGCGCATTCTTCCAGTTTCACGGCGCTGGCAACATTTGGCCGCTATGGCTTGTACTCACCAATAGCATTCTGTTTTTCATTGGGTTTGCGATGCTCCACGATGGCATGCTGATGGGTGTGCGTCATCGCTTTTGGGGCGGTATGGGTATTGTGGTGCTTGGTTTGTGGACGCGGATGTTTGAATACGATACGGATTTACTTTTGAAGGCGGCGGTGCTGGCAGCGTGCGGCGTTGCGGTGATAGCTGCCGGGCTGTGGTTTGAGAAATCTTCGAAGTCTTCGATGAACGTGACGTCATAGGACGCCATAGACAGAATAGATCGTAGACGGAACGTGAGAATTAAAAGGAGAAAATGCCATGACTGACGAATCAAAACCCGATCAACGCCGGATACCGACTTCACCAGATGGAGTGCCTGGAGAGATACCGCAGATACATCCGGCAGCGCCAGTCTTTCCTAAGGAAACGCCCGCAGAGACTATCAAAGAAATACCCGCGAGCCGAGTGCCGTCTTGGCGATTTGTCGCAGCGATGCTGTTGCAGTCTGCGTTGATTGTGGCGGTGCCG